>NZ_JAIXMZ010000037.1:0-4166 GCF_020328025.1 Candidatus Endomicrobiellum pyrsonymphae
GATTGTTAAAGGCATTAATAAAATGAAAGCGGTTGATGCCGAAAAAATAACAGATTATTTGTCGAATGTTATAGAAGTATCAGACACGAAGTTTCTATAACATTCGACAAATAATCTGTTATTTTTTCGGCATCAACTGCTTYCATTTTATTAATGCCTTTAACAATCACAACCCTCCTTTCGCTCAAAAATGGAAGAGTTTGAACAGAATTCAGAATATCTTCTGCCGAAGATTCTGCGGCATAAAAAACTTCTTTATTTAAGTCGTCAACTGCAAGAAAACGCTCTATCTTATTAAGACATATATCGACAAGATAAGATTCTTCTCCAGCAAATAAATAAACAGACGAAATCTTTGATATTAATCTATTGAAATCTTGAACTTTTAAAATTGGCATATATTCTTATCCACAATGGCGCAAATACTTGTCTATTCTGCGGGAATTTTCTTTTCTGACATACTGGTTACTGAGCCAAACCCTTTTATCACCCTCCTAACAATATTTCTGGTCATTTTTTCCAAGACAATATCTCTAGCATTATCTTCATCGGTCGTACCATCGTACATACCCACATCACTTTGTTCTCTTTTAATACATCTATAAATTTGTACTCCCTCTAAGCTGGGCTCTGTCCACAAAGTTACGTCGCTCTCCTTATCAATCAACGAAGCACTGGCTATAATCAAAAGCTTACATTGTTCCGGATCATTGTTTGCATCATAAATAAGAGGTTGTAAAATATATCTTCTGATAGTAACTGTAAGAACGCCATCCGCCTCCGCTTCATCGTTTGCCAAAGAAAGACGTCCATCCATTAGCACTTCACTCATAACTTCCTGTGTAAATTTTGTCTCAAGACCAACCTGATGAGTATTATTTATAACAGGTTTAATGTATATTTTTTTAATATGACCCGGCAATATCTGCACAGCAGTATCATACGGAGATACACAAGATGCTAAAGACATGGGAAGCATCGCAAATAAAGATACCAATACTGTAATTTTTTTCATGAAATCCCCCAAATTATTTAACAACTATTGTAACTATCTTATTTTTAACGTACATAAATTTTACTATTTGTTTATCTTTTAATTGAGCTGCAATTTTATTATCAGCTTCTATAATCTTTTTAACCTCCCCTTCAACGACATCCATTGCAACTATTATTTTACCTTTCAGTTTTCCGTTTATTTGTACTGGCAACTCAACAGAAGATTCTTTTGTCATATTTTCATCAAAAGTCGGCCATGTATAAGTTGATATACATTCTTCATGTCCTAACTTTTCCCATATTTCTTCACAAAGATGAGGAGTAAACGGAGACATTAAAAGAATAACTGCCTTATACGCTTCAAGCGAAATTCCGTTATCATTTGAATGATATTTGTAAGTATATAAAGCAGTTACAAGCTCCATAACTGAAGAAATTGCAGTATTGAGCTGAAACTCTTTTTCTATATCATACGTAACTTTTTTAATTGTTTGATGCGTTATTCTTAAAATATCTGCCTTGTCTTTCTCTGTTGCTACAATATTAGACTTTGTATTAACTACATCAAAAAGATGCCATACTCTGTTGATAAATCTCCAACAACCCTTGACACCATCTGAAGACCAATCTAATTGTTTTTGTGGCGGCGCTGCAAAAAGAATAAAAAGTCTTGCTGTATCCGCGCCATATTTTTCAATTATTTCATCAGGACTTACAACGTTTCCTCTAGATTTAGACATTGCGCTTCCACCCAACGTAACCATACCCTGCGTTAAAAGATTTATGAACGGCTCGTCGTGTTTTGTAAGTCCTAAATCTCTCATAACTTTATACCAAAATCTTGAATATATTAAATGCATACACGCGTGTTCTATTCCACCAACATACTGATTTACAGGCATCCAATAATCTAACTTTGCGCTGTCAAAAGCAGTAGCATCATTACGAGCATCGCAGTATCTTACATAATACCATGAAGAGTCTATAAACGTATCCATTGTGTCTGTTTCTCTTCTTGCGTCCGCTCCGCATTTCGGACATTTTACATTTACAAAAATTTTGCTTGACTTTAATGGTGATCCGCCTTCTCCTGTAAACTCAACATCTTCAGGGAGAAGTATCGGTAAGTCTTTTTCAGGCGCGACAACAATACCGCATTTTTCACAGTAAATCATCGGTATGGGCGTTCCCCAATATCTTTGTCTTGATATAAGCCAGTCTTTAAGTTTAAAATTTATTATTTTTTTACCAAAACCTTGTTTTTCCACCCACTGAGCAACTATATCAAAAGCTTCCGTGGATTTTACGCCGTCAAACTGCCCTGAATTTACAAGTAGCCCTTCATCCTCATAAGCATGTTGTTCAACAGATGTAGAACTGTTACCTTTTATAACTTCTATAATGGGCGCATTATATTTTTTTGCAAACTCCCAATCTCTTTGATCGTGAGCTGGTACAGCCATGATTGCTCCTGTACCATAATCGATTAAAACATAATCCGCTGTGAAAACGGGAATTTCTTTTCCTGTCGACGGATTTATCGCATTAATGCCTTCAAGCTTTATGCCTGTTTTTTCTTTACTAGAAGACCTTTCTATGTTTGATTTTCTTCCGCTATCAATCGCATATTTTGCGACTTCATTATAATTTATGATTTGCAATTTCATCTCATTTATAATTTCGTGTTCAGGAGCTACAACTATAAATGTCGCGCCAAAAAGCGTATCAGGTCTTGTTGTAAAAACTTTTAACTTCTTCTTTGCGCCAGCCAATGCAAAATCAATTTCCACGCCGAAAGATTTACCTATCCAATTTTTCTGCATGGATAAAACCTGTTCAGACCAATCGCTAAGTTGTTTATGACCATCTAAAAGTTCATCAACATAATCTGTAATTTTTATAAACCATTGCTCTAAATCCCTGCGTTCAGTGTGGCTGTCACATCTCCAACACATACCGTTTGATACCTGCTCGCTTGCAAGAACAGTTTGGCATGACGGGCACCAATTTACGTTCGCTCTTTTCCTAAAAACTAAACCTCTCTCCCACATCTTTATAAAAAACCACTGATTCCATCGATAATACTCCGGGTCGCAAGTTGTAATCTCTCGACTCCAATCATAAGAAAAACCAAGAACCTTTAACTGCTCTCTCATGCGGGCAATATTTTGCTTTGTCCATTTTGCAGGATGAATTTTATTTTTTATTGCAGCATTCTCAGCAGGAAGACCAAAAGCGTCCCAACCGATAGGATGCAAAACATTTTTGCCTTTCATTTTATGAAAACGGGCAAAGACATCACCAATACTGTAATTTCTTACATGCCCCATATGTAAATTACCTGACGGATAAGGAAGCATCTCCAAACAATAATATTTTTCTTTTTTTGAATCTTCCTTACATTCAAAAATCTTATCGTCGCTCCATCTTTTCTGCCACTTTTTTTCTATTTCAGAATGATTATACTCTGTCATTTTTGGCCTCTATTTTTGCTGTCTTCCACAAAACCCAAACATCAACGCTAAAGTAATCATAAATTAATTTATCTTTCATGCCGGCTATTTGTTTCCACGGAATTTCAGGATATTTAGAACGGATATTTGGAGGTATTTTCTTTGAAGCTTCGCCAATAATTTCAATTGCTCTTGTTGTAGCATAAACCGTTTTTTTATCTTTTTCAAAATCTTCTTTAGAAATATTCTTTATAAAGGATTTTACATTTTTAGCTGACGATATAATATCATGCATATAATCCATATACTTGTCATTTGACATATATAACCTTGCTTAAAATTCTTTCGCCGATTTTAGGTTTTAGCGCCAACTTCATAACCAAATCAACTTTTTTACCAGTATGTTTGCTCAATTCTTCCTCCAAAGTTACATAATCCAACAACCCTATCGGCTTTGAAAATTCAACAAGAATATCCAAATCGCTTTTTTGAGTTTGTTTCCCTTTTAAATACGGTCCCAAAATACCTATACTCTTCACTTTGTATGATTTTTTAAGTAAAGATTTTTGTTTTTCAAATTTAGTTAAAAGTTTGGTAAGTTCTGTCATATTTATACCCACTATTTTGTTTTTGCAACAATAAAAAATGCTCTAAATTATCTTTTGATCCCCTGAGATCCGAATCTGCTTCGGAAATTATTTTAAAGTCTGCTATTTA
>NZ_JAIXMZ010000037.1:4176-12508 GCF_020328025.1 Candidatus Endomicrobiellum pyrsonymphae
ATCCGAATCTGCTTCGGAAATTATTTTAAAGTCTGCTATTTAAATTTGTTTCAAAAACTCATATTCAACTTTATTAAACAAGATATTCGGTAAATTATCTAATTTCTTCCTGACAATTTTAATAGCTTGTTCCGATTTATCAATACCAATCCAATTACGATTAAGTTCTTGCGCTGCAATAAGCGTAGCGCCTGAACCTGCAAAACAATCAAAAACCAAACCGCCATCATTTGATGAAGCCTTGATAATAAATTTTAATAAATCTAAACTTTTTTCAGTTGGATATTGAGGATATTGAGGATCTTTAAATTCCCAAATGTCTTGCATTTTTTTGCCGTCTTTGTTGTCAAGAAATATTTTTTTTCTAGGAATACAGTTTTCAGACCATTCAATGAGTCCCTGTTTATCAAACTCTTCGAGATTATCAGGGTCAGTTCTCCAATGCCGTCCTTTTGGCGGTTTAATTCCTTTCCAAGTTTTATTCGTATTCCCTTTAATAGTTTCGCCAGGAGCATGTAATGGAACCGTTGTGTATCTTCGCCCATCAGAATCAATTTTCTTAAACAATCTCATCTTATCATCCTCTGAAAAAGGAATTTGCGGATTATTCCAAATTAGAGAATTAGATTTAGAATAAAAAAGTATTGAATCTTTAATGTTTCCAAACGCTTTACGATTAAAATTTTTGGGATTACATTTTATGCGAGTAATATCATTCTTAAACATATCTCGTCCAAAAATTTCGTCCATAATTAACTTTACATAATGTCCTATTTTACAATCAATATGAAGATAAATTGAACCTCGTTCAGATAATAATTCTCTTAAAAAATTAATCGCTCTCCTAAAAACTCTAAGAAATCATCTCCTACGATAGTATCGCTATATGCGACATCATCGTCATTACTACTACTTATTGTACTTGTTCGTTCATTACCAATTCTAAAGCCTCCATTTATGGCAAACGGCGGGTCAATGTAAACTAAATCAACTCTACCTGAATAATCGTTAAGTAAAATTTTCATTGCAGAAATATTATCCGCGCAAATAAGCTCATTCGAGAACCTCTACCAAATATAATTTTCAGCTTTGCTTCTGGAGTGTTTTTAAGAATTTCTTCTTTTTGTTTTTTGTTATCGTAATAGATAATCATAATTTATAATTGATATAAAAACTCTCGCAAAACAAGAGAACTCATAATATTTCCCCCTTTTAGTTTTCCTGTAATGCTCATGTGCATTTTATTATTATCTTTGATGTATAAAACACCATCTAGGATTGCTATTTTAACAGCATTTACATTTTTTGTTTTGATTGTAGCAATAGCGTCGTTAAATTGCGCGTTTTGATGCTCACCAAAATCAATCAAGAACTTCGCCTCGCCAATTACATACTTGCCGTTGAAATAAGCAACAAAATCTAATCCATTATCGTGTTTATAGTTTAATTTTTCTTTTGCAAAAGATTTCATCTCTTCATCGCTTGCATCTAAAACAGCATTCTCTTTAGTCTTTAAAAATCTATCTAGTTTTAAAAGTTCAACACCTAAAACCTTAGACTTAAGCCAACGCTTAAAAAGCGGTCCAATCTGTCTATTTGTTTCTTTAGGCTCTGAACAATGCTCATAAATTTTATTAAGACCCATTTCATATAATCGTCCTGAAAGACGCGAAATAGTTGCTGGATTTCTTTCTAACGCGCTTATGTCTCTTTTTAAATAAGCGACATACGAATCCTTGATTGGAAACAAATCAAACTCAAAAAGATTTTTTAGGAGCTTTATATTGTCTTTCTTTTTAAATGCTTTTTCAACTTCATTCCAAATGTTATTGTCGATGTCTCGAATACCTTCAGGAACAGTTGGATACACCTTAAATAAATCGTCTAAATAATTCCTCTGGTTTGCATATTCAATACTTAATTTCATCCAATAATTCATATCGTCCCCCGTATTTCATTAGACATCCTGAATAAATCACATTATATATCAAACATGTCTTATGTAAATACCTCGTCAGGCTTCGCCTGCCACCCCTTTTGTAAAAAGGTGAATTTATTACAACGGTTTTGCCAATTTTAGAGGTGTTATCACTACAATGATCATGATAGCAAAATGCTAAGAATACAAACAAATCGCTGTACAAAGAAAACAATATCAAAATAATTGTTATTTTTTTAATAATAAAAAATGCTCTAAATTACCTTTTGATCCCCTGAGATCCGAATCTACTTCGGAAATTATTTCAAAACCCAAATTTAAAGCGACTTTTTTGATTCTATTTATAGCTTTTTGCCTTAATTTTTCATCTCTTACAACACCTTTTTTTATTTCAGACGGTTCAAGTTCAAACTGTGGTTTTATCATAGCTAAAACAAACCCGTTCTCTACAATATTTTTGTACGCCACAGGCATAATTTTATCGAGGGATATAAAAGAAACGTCTATAGTAGCAAAATCTATATTATCTTTTAATGACGATCCATCAAAATATCTAAAATTAATATTTTCTATATTTACGACTCGTTTATCATTCCTTAATTTATAATGTAATTGTCCCGAACCCACATCTACAGCATAAACTTTAACAGCGCCTTTTTGTAGCATACAATCTGTAAAACCACCCGTCGACGCTCCTATATCTAAACAAATATAACCGCTTACATCAATGGCAAGAGCCACTAAAGCAGATTCTAGTTTTAATCCTCCGCGCGAAACATATGGATTTGTATTTTTTACTTCAACTAAATCTTCTTCATCAATTAACGTTCCCGGTTTGTACTGAACCTGATTGTTTACAAAGATACTCCCCCCTATTACAAAAGCCTGCGCTCTTGTACGAGTTTCGGCAAGACCTTTCTCAAACAATAAAATATCAAGGCGTTTTTTATCTTTCTTTTTTTTCATAATAGTGTCAGGCAAAACAGAAGCAACATAGTCGCCCGCGAAAGCGAGCATGACGAACAAAGAGCAGCGATAAGGGAACATTGATAGATATACATTTTTCAATGTTTGCCACTTTTATTCTATTATCAAGGGAATATCACTTATTGTTTCAACATCAAGACGTTTCTTCTTTACTTTACCTAAATTGTTTCGTTAATTCTATTTTATTTTCAACTGGACTTATTTTTGGGATACCAATTTAGCGCCTTTTTTAACAAAAACCTCAATAAAAGACGGAGATGATTTCTCCTCAGAAAGAACATCTGAAAGCTCAGTCTTTGACTTTACTTTACGCACATACTTATATCCGCAGGTAAGAGCTGCATCACAAAGATTAATACTTTGAGCGATTGTAGGTTGCCAGTCAACGCTATCCATGCGTGGCGTTGTTCATAACAATGTGCGTAAAATTTATAGGCTTTTTGACTCCAATTGTAGGGACAGTTCCCATGCGCATAAGAAGCACGCCATCGCCGTCTATAACGGTCACGCGTTTATCTGGCTTTTGTAAAGCTAGAGACAATGCTATGCGCGGCGAAGCGTGTCCCATTGAACCAACAGCCAAAAAATCACACGAATGATCCACTTCGTATTCATCGCGTAGTTCATATAATTCTCGCGAAATCATACCTGTTGTAGAAAAAACTAGATTCTATCATTTATTTCCCACCCGAGATAAGTTCCAATATTTGCTTTATTGGCATACAAAATTTATCCGCCTCTAGCGATCTTTCATTATTTTAAAATGGTTTTTTCAATATTTAGCATAGCGAGATACGATGATCGAAGCATGCGCATAAATCCGGTACAGGCGCAAGCTCTTGCCTGCTCTCCGTACCAAATAGAGAATTCTTCTTTAAACCGGTTTTATCTTCAATAATAACAGCCGAAATACCGTTTCTCTCCAACGTACGCACGGTGAAGACAAAATGCTCAAGTTTGCCTCCGGTATCACCGTCAAAAATAATTGGTTTTGTGGTACACTCTAAGATATCAGTTAATGTCTGCAATCTAGTGGTTAAATCCACCACTTCTATATCTGGTTTACCTTTATTCGTGAAATCAGTAAGACTTGAAGACCACATTCCATCAAAACTATGTACTCCGTTTTCTTTAGCAACTTCAACATTTTTAACTATATATTCTAATTTCTGTACCCGTCCATAGTCTGCAATGCTTTTATTCTATCTTCAATAGGCGGATGTGTCGCAAAAAGTCCTGAAACTTTTGCAAAAAAAGATTTTTGTTTCTTTGCAGTTAAAGGATTTGCTATGCACATAGGCGACATTGTTTGTTTGTCGCTGAGTTTCTTTACCATAGAGTTTCCGGAAATTTTCTCTAAAGCGCTTATAAGACCATTGGGGTTTCTTGTTATTAATGCCGCTGTTGCATCAGCTTGAAATTCCCTTGTACGGGATACCGCAAGTTTTATGAGAGGCGCAACTAAATATCCGTACATATACAAAGATACAGCT
Source organism: Candidatus Endomicrobiellum pyrsonymphae (assembly GCF_020328025.1). Lineage (NCBI taxonomy): Bacteria > Pseudomonadati > Elusimicrobiota > Endomicrobiia > Endomicrobiales > Endomicrobiaceae > Candidatus Endomicrobiellum > Candidatus Endomicrobiellum pyrsonymphae. The sequence continues at coordinate 8,596 of NZ_JAIXMZ010000037.1, forward strand.
AAAACAAATAAAAGAGCTTGTATCCCAACTGCTCTATTGTTTTTAGAATTATTTGTTCTTGTAGTTAATGCAAAGCGTAAAAGCATTTCCGCAGCTACAGTTGCAAAGCTTATGCATACAATCATTATAAGCATAAGTCTTATATCTCTGTTGCCTATATGTGCAATTTCGTGAGCTATAACGCCTTCAAGTTCAGGTACTTCCAATTTGTTAATGATGCCTTTTGTTAAAACTATACAAGAATGCTCAGGATCTCTTCCTGTTGCAAAAGCATTTAATCCTTCATCATTTACGGAGTAAACTCTTGGTATAGGGAGTCCCGCAGTTATGGCTATATTTTCAACAATATTTACTACCTCAGGGGCATTTTGTTTTGTAAGTTTAACAGCTCCTGCAATAGACAAAATAAAATTCTGTCCGGCATAATAACTTATCAAAATCCATAGAATTGCTATGGCTGTTACTACGGGCAAAACATATATTGCCGTTTGATTTGCTATTGTCAAAATGGACAGTTGAGCAACACTATCTGAGATATTAACAGCCTGAGTAAGACTTACAAATAAAATACCCAAATAAACTATTGCGGCAAGACTTATCGGAAACAGAATCATCAGCCATACGGTTTTTCTTGTATTGGATTCGATAAAATCGTAAGTTGTTATTTTTGCCATATGTAAAACTCTCATATAATAATCATTATGTTGAATTTGAAGAACGCCGCTACGCTTCTTTCACTTGTACCAATCTCAATAGAGCATATTTTATATTTTCATTATACCATAACATTGGGTTTTATGTTTGATTTGTACGCTTTATCAAAAACAGAATATAAATTTTTATACAGGAATTTTTTAGAGATAATAGTTTTTAATTCCTCCATCTGTAATGGAATAATTTTCATACCATCAACAGAATTCTTGCCGTCAGAAGAGTAGTATGTGTACGTTTTTCTGCCTCTAAAATCAGATATAACATTAATATCCAAGTAATTCGTTAGGAAAACACAGTATGCTCTTTCATTTTTATGTTTTAACAAGTATTCACCAAGATGTCTTGATACTGGTTCCATTTCAGTCCGTTTTTGATTTAAATCATTAGTCAGAGTAGCTTCAAGCAACATAGAATGGGCAGGATATGCATCTGTTTTATCGTAATAATATCCAATATCCGGCATTCCGCCATTTGCATGGCTCTTTGGCAGTAAATCCGCATCAAGAGATAAGTTCATGTACTTTAATATATCGCCGTTCTGCTCACTAAGTTTATACCAAATTATGCCAATCACATATTCAAATATAATAGGAACATCGGCATTATCTGTAACATAATCATTTATTTCCGCATCTCGCTTTCGGCTTTCAAACAATTCTAATAGTTTAATCAACACTTCATCTGTAAGTCTTTCTTTTATAAGCTGTTTAAAATGATTTAATCTATTACTATCAATGCTTTCTTTTAATTTTTCAAGATTTTTATATTTTTCTTCTGCCGAAGCATTGATATTTTATAGTATCTTCTTATTATCAAATACAAAGCACTGAGAAATTTCAGGGAGGGAAATATTATCTTGCAAATCTTTAGTGTCGGTAAATGCTAACTTATAGATACTATCTATATTCTCTTTGAAAAAATATTCAGGAATTATATCCATTTTAACAATATTGTCTTTAAAGAGGATTATATCTGTAAGTTTGAAATATCTTCTGTTTAAGTCTAAGTAATCTGACAAGTTAGCTTTTACCTTGAACAAATGCAATAACTTAAAAAATTCTATCTTAAAATCCTTTTCTGTTGCTGAGTTCAACAATTTTATTTTTTTGAGCGCATTATTCGGATTATTTTTAATTACTCTGATTGATGTTGATGAAAATAAGAAATCTTTCCATAATGATTTTGATTTACCCTGCAATCCGCCAATGCTCTTATAGACACTTAATAAATTGTTCTTTTTCTCCTTAAAACATAAAGCAAATAACTATTTATACAGTTTATAATACGGTTTATCGTAAGTGTGACTTTTTCTGTTCATACCGATAACAGTAATCAAATCTTCATTTACAGTCTTTTTTGATATTAAAAGTTTCAAGGCCTCCTTGTAATTTTTCATTGATAAAATTATGTCAACGATGAAAGAATCAACATTGCTTTTGTTCTTTTAACAAATTTATTAGTTTGCATAAATTTATAATATGCGGCTTGTGTAATTGCATTCCATTCTTTATTTTTTCTTGATTTCCAGAATTCTTCAATAAGAGCGAGCTGTCTTTCAATATTTGCATTAAATTCTTTTGTCCTATAGCTTGTCGTACCTATACTCCAGCAATAACTTTTGAATCCGATATGTTTGACAGACATAAATATGCTCCTAATAATTTACAATTAGCGCTTCTTCAGAGCTTCCGGTTTTATCTTTAGTGTGATAATTAGAGTTAGCGTAAGACTTATTCAGTCGGATTATTTTATATTCTCTTTTACTAAGCCAATCAATGAGAACTGAATTTTCTTTCCCCTTGCTTCTTAGAACATTTGATAGAGCAAACTTTACTTTTTTTGCATTAATGAAATCTAAAAAATTAAGCAAATCTTTTTCATCTTTATTCGTCCAACCGTTTTGTTCGTTATACGAAGCGCAAGTAATGAGATAAGGCGGGTCGCAATAAATAAAACTATTTTTTGTTAAAATTTTCGTGTCAAATTTTCTAAAATCCGTACTAGTAAATATAAAATTATTGTTTTTCAATCTATCAACAAAAGAATTTAACTTATTAAACATTTGTGTGTTAAAATCTCTTTTCCCTACTGGTAAATTAAATTCTCCTTTTGTATTAAATCTTATTTGATTATTAAAAGAATATACAATCAAAACATGCAACAAAGCATAATAATAATAATAGTCTTTACTTTTGTAATTATTAAAATCTCTTCTCATTTTAATGAATTGATTTTTGTTATATACTCCTAATCCGTCGCAGCTGTTGCAATTATATTTTTTGTATCCATACTTGCTTGACAAAGACAATTTATACTTATCAATAATTCCGTAAATCATATCAAACAGAGTTTCTTTATCTAAATTCCTAAATGTGCTAAAAAGATAACGAATGTATTGTTCTTTATCGTTCAATATAACTTTATTATGATTTACATTAACTCCGACATTTGCCCCTCCGCAAAACAAATCTACAAAAGTATCAACTTTTGTAGGAAAGTGAGGCAAAATTTGAGGAAGTAATTGAAATTTACCACCCGTGTAATTTAGAGGAGATTGAACCAAAGAGTTGCCATATTCTGAACTTTCGCAAACACACAAAAATAATCGCTCTTCATTTTCTTGAATATCAGATTTACCGGCTGTGAATGACTTATACTTCTGCGAAAAGATTTTAACTTTCCCTTTTTTAGTCAACACTTTCATTATATCGACGTCGCTTATTTTAGCATTTGAGCGCGCATTGCCTTTATTTGCCATATTGTTGTATGACAGCAAAATATATTTTGCATCTATATTAGATATTAAATCTTCAAAAACTTTAGGAGCCTTTTGAGTGCAATAATCACTTTTCAAATTATTTCTTTCCATTTTCTTAGCAACGCCGTAAATTTTAGACTTATCCCACTTTGCTACATTTTCAACAAGATGATATAAATCGCAATACTGCCTTGAATTATAAGGCGGGTCAATATAAACCAAATCCGCTTTTATATCTTTAACTAAACTATTTGCGTCTGTATTAAAACACTTATTGTTACTGTTTAGACTGTTTAATACTGTGGGGACAAACAATTCTAATTTTTTGCTTAAATCTCCGTTTTTTCTATAGGCATCGTAATGACCGCAGGTGTTTGCTATCCTATAGAAAAAACGGAGATTTAAGCAAAAAATTAGAATTGTTTGTCCCCACAGTATTAA
>NZ_JAIXMZ010000038.1:0-12110 GCF_020328025.1 Candidatus Endomicrobiellum pyrsonymphae
GCAAAGAAAGTGGAGGACGATAACCCCAAACGACCAAGCACACCCTTAGTGCTGACGGAGGAGGAGCTGAAGGAGACAAAGGCGGTGACGGAAGCGCTGGTGGAGCGGGAGGAGATTTGGGCGATGGCGGAGGCAGTTCGGAAGTTGCGGGAGGAGAGGAAGGATTTGAGTGTGGCGGATGTGGATGAGTCGACGAAGGAGATAGCGTTGGCGAGGGTGAGGGAGCTGGGAGCGACAGAGGTGGACAAGGTGATAATGGAGATAAGGAATTTGGAAGAGACGATAACGAGGACGGCGATGGAGAAGACGCCGGAGGTGATAAAGAAGCTACTGGAGAAGGAGAAGAGAGAGAGATTTAAGTATAACTCTGAAGAGGGTGTGGAGAGGGATGCGATGAGGCTGATATCGTGTGGGGATGTGGTCTGGGGTTGGGATGATGTGGAAGGAGACAAGACACTGACAAGGAATACGGAACAGGCGCTATTTTATCTGGCCGATGATGTGAGTCTGCGTATGCAAGGGAAGCTGAAGGAGAAGCTGATGGGGAAGGATTGGGAGGCGAAGGTGCAGGTGACGGAGGCTAAGGCTACGCTGGCGAATGTTGATCCGAGGCTGAATGAAGAAAATAAGGCGTGGGCGAGGGCTACGCTAGCGAGGCTGGCGGGGACGGAAGCGGCAACGCATGAGCAGATAGTGCTGGCGGGGGCGACGAACGTGGTGGTGGAGAAAGAGGTGCGGATTTGGGCGAAAGACAAGATGAATATAAAAGTGCTAGAGATGATGAGAGCGATGACGAAGGTGGCGTTTGAGGCGATGAGAAATGCGATGAAGAAAAAATAAACAGTACTACCATCACTACCATATCATTTAGCAAACCATAGTGGTCCATTATCAACATTAACATCGTCATCATCATCTGAAAGCGTCCACAAAGAAAGCGAGGCAGAGCGAGAAAAAGAGAAAGAGAAAGACGATGAAATCGATAAAATGACAGACGATAAAAGAGATGAATTCAAGCACCATCTTCAAATGCAGCTCTTACGGCTCGGGAAAGAGAGAGGCGATGAAAGCAGTAGCGAAGGCGACCTCAACCTCGACAACGGAAACAGTGACGACGAGGAATTGAAGAAGGCGATGAGAGAGTTGGGAAAGGCGGATGAGAAGTTGCTGATGAAGATATCAGCGATTATAGTAAAGGGGAGGGGGTTGAATAAGGAGCCGGATGCGATGAAAGAGTGGAGGAAGGAGACTGCGAAGTGGAGGGCGACGCGGCATCAGATATGTGTGAATGGCTTCTGTGAGAAAACGATGCAGCTTATGCCGATGATGGTGGTGGATGAGAATTTGGAGGGAGGGAGAGAGGGCGATGACTACAACCAAATGGTTTCTACTCCCCGGGAACGGATCGAAGTTGCACCTCTTCACGGACGACAAGTGGGAAAAGGCGAAGCTGGCGTTAAGGGGAATGCCGACTGACGATAAGATGGAGGATATTGTGGAATGTATAGAGGAAGTATTGAAGGTGGTTGCGAAGAGGGCGGCGGGGAATAAGATAGCGGAGGTGCTGGAGAGGATGCTCATGGATGCGGTGACGATGAGTGCGAAGTTGCCGGTGTCACTGACACGAATGCTTGATAGTGTGGTGTGGAGGACAGTAAACGTGGTGGTGAAGAAGACGAAAAATGAGCTGACGAGGCTGAAGAAGGCGTCGCTGGGGTCGTTGGAGTTGACGTTGATAAAGGTGGCGGTGAATTTTTTCATGCCGAGGACGTTTCTTGATGAGACGAATGATATACCGGAGATAAAATAAGGAGATGATTTTAGCGCGCGTGACAGACGTTTCGAACTTTTCGTCCCTAGATAAGCTTACGAGTTCGGATGAACCTCAAAAAATATTAATATCATCGTCAAAACTAATTATGTCCGAAGCTATAGTTATCATCCTACAGGTTTGGGTCTCAAGACAATACATGGCAACAATAAATTACTCTTTCACTGAAAGTGGTGGCAATGCCAAAGGCATTGCCACGGAGTATGAGGATGGAGAGTTCAAAAATTTTATACAGGAAGCCTATTGACTCTCAAGATAGGTTGCATCGCTAGCAAAAATAGTCGAATAGTTGTTTAAAGTCTAAATTATTTTTTTTGATTTTGGCGTACTTGTCGTAAAGCTTTTGTTTTGATTTAATCAGAATTGAAGATTTAATGCCATATTCCAATGCCATTGAGGCTTCAATGTATGCGCATAATTTATCGCACATTTCAATCAAACTTCCATCAACAGCGTTATATTTATTGTCGGCAAACTTTGCCGCATTGTCAACTTTCTTTACATTATTGTTTTCAATAATTTTATCTGAAAACTCATCTTCTATAAAGTATTTCATTTCTGTATGCCAGCTTGGGGGTATTAACGGCAATATTTTTTCGTCAACCTGTTTCCTTTCGTATTGTTTTATTATATCTTCAAGACCGGATATTGAAGATTTTACAGGCGACACTATATCTTTTGTAAGAATCTCGGGAAGATCATGAAACAAAGCAGAATAAAAATTATTATACCTTCTTTTCCCTAAAGCATTCATTTCCATCGATAACAGATATGAAAAAATTGCTACCGTAAGCATGTGTCCAAGCACAGATGTTTTTGGTATCCTAAAAGCCTGCGCCCATCTTTGTTGAAATCTAAGCTGTCCGCATAAGTCTAAAAAACCATAATATTTTCTATTAAACACCAATTTTCTTATGCCTGATAAATCGTCAAAACTAGCAAGACTGTCGTCCACTTTTTGCTTTGTTTTCTCTATGTCGTAAATCATTGAATTCCACGGATATATTATACCAAACTCCCATTTTGTCGAAAGACAATGAGCCGCGCTTAAAATTCTTCTTTCTTGTTTAGCATAACTATAATCCAAAAGATATTTTGAATATCTTTCTCCAAAACCGCCGTTTAAAGCGAACAAATCGTCATTTAAATTTTCTATTATCCATCTGTTTAATTCTTGCTCTTTTTTTGACATTATCTCGTGAAAAACTTCAGGCTTTAGGTCCGTAAGCATTATTCTCTGAAAAAACTCAAAAATACCGCCTTCAATAAGTTTTATCCAATCAACAGATTTACCATCTTCTTCCTCAAACTTCGCAACGATATAAGCAATTATCATTTTATGCGCTTGTTTATCGAGTTCAAAAAAATCAAAAGGACGAATATGATCGTTCCATCTTAAAATATTTGCAGCTGAGAAAATTCTTAAAATCAAATCTTTTGTTATCATTTTTTTTCCAATAATTAATTATAATCAACTAACTCTACATTAATACCATTTAGACACATTTTATGAAACGTTTTTGGATATTCTCTCTTTTCTTTAAATCCTTCATCTCCGTCAAATACACCTTTGTTATTAGCATATGCCTGTCTTTCATTGCGCTTTTTTCTATAACATTTATTTCAGTTATATCTTGCTTCCTTAATTCATACTCACCAACATGTCAGTCGACACAATACACCCCACTCGTGTACTTAATAGCGGTATCAACAACAATGCCGTATTGCTTCGTCATTTTGTTCATCGCAAAGACACCGCTAATCTTTTTACAAACTATGAGAATTTTTTTCTAAGTAAAACTTTCTTTGCCATTCAGGAAATTTTTCAATAGAATATCTAAGCATTGTTCTTGGCATAACATGAGAATATTTATCCAAAAATGTAATTAGAGTTTTTATATCTCTTTTGCCAACTTCTCTAAGCATCCAGCCTGAAGCTTTATGTATCAAATCATATTTGTTGGTCAAAAACATTTTTGCAAGTTCTAACGTTTCGGCAAATCTATTTTGCTTGATAAAATAAAAAGTCGAAACCATGACAATTCGTTCCTTCCAAATATTTCCGGATCTAGCATATTTCCAAAAATCCGTTAAAGAAGCGCTCAAATACCAAAAATGTCCCAATATGTTTGGGGCGGACAAATCAACCAAATCCCAGTTATTAATGTATTTTGAATTGTTTAAGTATATTTTAACAATATCATATTTATCAACATCGATTGCTTTTGCATATTTTTCGACTAGAATCATTAATGAGGCAAGCCTTACTTCGTGGATTTCATGCCGTAACAATTTTTCGACTTCTTTTAGATTTATATTCTTCCAATATTTTTTAGCTATAACGCGTATTTGTGGAACGCGCAAACCAAGTAAAACATCGCCTTCGCCGTATCCGCCGGGACATATGTTTAAAATCTTAGCAACCCACTGTGCAAAAACTTCATCTTTGTGTTTTTCTAAATCTTTTAGAAACAATGCTGTAAAATTTTTATTCATATTATTTTCACAATCACTAAACTATAAAAAACTTTTTACAAGTCGATGTATCTCTTTAGTAGAAACGTAAGCGTAAGATACATAATTGAAGTAAAAAAGAATAATGGAGCAAAGTCTGTTTTAAGAAATTTTACTTTGTGAAGCAATAAGAATATTAACGTGTAGAAAATACCGAAAATAATTGAGTACACCAACAAATTTAAAAGCATTATTCTCCTCTCTCTTTTTATATTACTGTCCATGACGATTTATATACTTTTTTAGGTAATATCCCGTAAATGATTTAGCATTCTTCATTATGTCTTCAGGAGTACCCTCGGCAACTATTTTCCCGCCTCTTTCACCCCCCTCCGGTCCTAGATCAATAATCCAATCAGCAGTTTTAATAACATCAAGATTATGTTCTATAACCAAAACCGTGTTGCCAGCATACGAAAGTCTTTGTAATACTTCAAGCAGTTTGCCTACATCGGCAAAATGTAAACCCGTGGTCGGCTCATCTAAAATGTATATTGTTCTTCCTGTAGCCCTTTTGGAGAGTTCCGCAGAAAGTTTTATTCTTTGCGCTTCTCCACCTGAAAGAGTCGTCGCTTGCTGTCCCATTCTTACATATCCAAGTCCAACATCTTCAAGCGTAGATAAAATTCTTTTTAATGCAGGAATATTTTCAAAAAACTTTACGCTTTCTTCGATCGTCATATTTAAAACTTCATCTATATTTTTGCCTTTATATCTTATCTGCAAAGTTTCTTCATTAAATCTTCTCCCGCCGCAAACATCACATTTAACATAAATATCAGGTAGAAACTGCATTTCAACTTTTAAAGCGCCATCGCCCTGACAATTCTCACATCTTCCCCCTTTTATATTGAAAGAAAATCTACCGGGCTGATAGCCTCTTGCCTTAGCTTCAGGAACTTGCGTAAATAAATCTCTTATTATTGAGAATGCTCCGGTATAAGTTACAGGATTTGATCTTGGAGTTCTTCCTATAGGCGACTGATCTACAATTACAACCTTGTCTATATACTCAAGTCCTTCCATACTTTTAAATTTTCCGGGGTTTTCTTTTGCGTGATACAATTCATGAGCGAGATTTTTATATATTATCTCGTGCACCAAAGTAGATTTACCGCTACCGGAAACTCCAGTAATACATACAAAAAGCTCCAGCGGAATACTAACGTTTATATTTTTTAAATTAAACTGCTGAGCGCCTTCTACCGTAAGCCATTTATTCAAATGCTGATTTCTCTTTTTTGGCACAGGTATTTGCAAAGTCCCTTTTAAATATTGTCCTGTTAGAGAATTTTTAGATTTCATTATTTCTTTTGCGTTACCTTCTGCGACAATATATCCGCCGCGCGTTCCGGCTCCGGGTCCTAAATCTATTATATGATCTGCGATGCGCATAGTATCTTCGTCATGCTCAACAACAATTAAAGTATTGCCTAAATTTCTAAGTTTTATCAAAGTCTCTAAAAGTTTGTCATTATCTCTCTGATGCAATCCTATAGAAGGTTCGTCAAGTACATACAGCACGCCTGTAAGACCTGAGCCTATCTGCGTTGCTAAGTGTATTCTTTGCCCTTCACCACCTGAAAGAGTACCGCTCTGTCTATCTAGACTTAAATATCCCAGACCAACATTACTCAAGAATTTCAATCTCTCGCGTATCTCTTTCAAAATGGTCTTGCTTATAATCTTATCTTTGTCACTAAATTCAATATTGTTAAAGAAATCGAACGCTTTTTCGATGGACATTTTTGTAATATCTGTAATTGATTTATCACTAACTAAAACTGAGAGAGCTTCTTTTTTCAGTCTTTGACCTTTACATGACGGACAAAGTTTTACGTCCATATATTTATTATAAATTTCTTCCCTTACAAAAGAAGATTCTGTTTCGGTATATCTACGTTGCATATTTGTTATAACGCCTTCAAAATCGTCTTGCCCATAGAGAAGAATCTCTTGCTGTTTTCTTGTAAGTTCTTTCCAAGGAACACTCAAAGGAATTTTATTATTTTTTGCAGCTTCAGACAGAAGCTCCCAATAATATCCGCCCCAGCTACCTTTCCATCTATTAGTTCTTGTCGTTATCGGCTCAGACCACGCTATAATAGCGCCTTGTTTTACAGAACGATTTTTATCTGGCACTACTAAATTTTCATCAATTTCTATTTTATTTCCTAATCCTGTACATTCAGGACATGCTCCAAACGGAGAGTTAAAAGAAAATAAGCGCGGCTCTATTTCAGCAATGCTTATACCGCAATCCGCGCAAGCATACTGCTCACTGTAAACAGTTTCAGATATTGACTTGCTATTTTCAACTATCGCAACAGATAGTATTCCTTTTGATTCCTTTAAAGCAGTTTCTACAGAACTCGCAACCCTCGAACGTAAATCTTTATTAAGCTTTATTCTATCTATTACAATATCTATTGTGTGTTTTTTATATCTGTCTAATTTTACATTATCCTCAAGCATATAAACATTTTTATCAACTCTTATTCTAGAATATCCGCTCTTTGTAAGGCGTGAAAAAAGTTCTTCATAAGTTCCTGTCCTTCCTTTAATAAGCGGCGCAAATATATTAATCATGGTATCATCGGGCAGTTTCATAATTTCGTCGATAATTTGCTGAGAAGACTGAGGCTTAATTGTTTTTCCGCATTTAGGACAATGAGGAACGCCAACTCTTGCAAACAAAAGTCTTAAATAATCATAAATTTCTGTCACTGTGCCAACTGTGGAGCGCGGATTATGAGATGGATTTCTTTGCTCTATTGAAATTGCAGGCGATAAACCTTCTATAATATCAACGTCAGGCTTTTCCATAAGTTCCAAAAATTGTCTTGCATATGCAGACAAAGATTCTACATATCTTCTTTGTCCTTCGGCATAAATCGTATTGAATGCCAAAGATGATTTCCCAGAACCTGACAAACCTGTAACTACAACAAGCTTGTTTTTTGGTATATTGAGATCTATATTTTTTAAATTATGCTGCCTAGCTCCGCGAATTTTTATTATGTCCATGTTTTTCCTTCTGAAAATTAAAGTATCGCTTATGTATAAAATTTTAGCATATATGGTTTTAAAATAACAAAAGTATTGCCCAAAATATTTTTGTTGTGTACAATAGCGTTAACTAGAAAATTTTATTAGACTTATTCAACTAAAAAACAAATGTTTAAACCAAAATTATTTACACTAATAAAAAATAGACCTCAGGAATTTACATCCACTCGTATCCTCGCAGATATAAATGCCGGTCTTATAGTTGCTTTTATTGCTATCCCTCTTTCAATAGCGTTTGGCATCGCGTCCGGGGTTGCTCCGGGAAAAGGACTCATAACTGCCGTGGTGGCAGGTTTTTTGATTTCATTTTTTGGCGGAAGTCGCGTCCAAATTGGCGGTCCTACGGGCGCTTTTGTAATTATAGTTTATGGAATACTGCAACAATACGGAACAAGCGGTCTAGTAACAGCCACAGCTATGGCTGGTATCTTTTTGATAGTAATGGGACTTCTAAAATTTGGTAAAGTTATACGTTATATTCCAGATTCCATAACAACAGGCTTTACAAGCGGCATTGCCGTGGTTTTGTTTTCAACGCAAATTAACGATTTTCTTGGATTAGGACTTACATCCATTCCCGCAAACTTTATTGATAAATGGACGCTATATATTCAAAATCTTAGCAATATAAGCATTTCGACGATTGTGATGGGAATATCAATTTTATTGTTTGTAATGTTTTATCCTAAAAAATTCAAATTCTTTCCAGCTCCTTTGGCAGCGCTTATATTTTCGACATTAACTGTAAAATTTTTCAATCTTCCTATCGACACAATATTCTCACGTTTCGGAGATATAACAAAATCAATGGCGCTTTCACCTCAAATGCCCGCGTTAAGTTTTGAGATTATAGGAAAATTATTTCAACCAGCTTTAACTATAGCTGTGCTTGCAGGCGTAGAATCATTATTATCTGCTGTAGTTGCAGACAGCATGATAGGAAAAAAGCATATATCAAATACTGAGCTTATGGCGCAAGGAATAGCAAATATAGGGTCTGCATTTTTTGGCGGTATTCCAGCCACAGGCGCGATAGCAAGAACCGCGGCAAATATCAATAATGGCGGAAGAACGCCAATTGCAGGAATAGCGCACGCAATTTTTATACTTATAATATTACTTGTATTTATGAAATACATCGTTTTTATTCCAATGGTAACGCTTGCCGTAATATTGTTTACCGTAGCGTATAGAATGATGGACTTTAGCGCCTTTAAAGAGATTTTTAAAGCGCCTGTAAGCGATTCTTTGGTTTTACTTACAACATTTTCACTGACAGTTTTTGTAAATTTGATTTACGCAATTGAAATAGGAATGATTTTGGCGTCGTTTTTATTTATGAAAAGAATGTCTGACATTGCAAATATTGATACCGCAAAAGACGATGTCTATGAAGGTATTGACTACGAATATCTTGAAGAGAAAAAGAACTTAAAAGGTGTAACTGTATATGAAATCAACGGTCCGTTCTTTTTTGGAGCAACAAGTAGGTTTGTAGAATATATAGAAAAAATAAAAGACTGTAAAGTTATAATTTTAAGAATGAGAAAAGTACCCGCTATGGATGCTACAGGATATCACGCGCTATACAAAATCTATAGAAAATGCGTTTTATCAAATACAGGCCTTATTTTATGCCAGATACAAAAACAGCCTATAAAAGTGTTAAAAAACTATGGGTTTATTGATATTTTAGGCAGAGCAAATATTGCATTAAATATAAACACTGCATTTAGAAAAGCAAAAGATTATATAACATATCTAGAAGAATACAGTAATACATTTCATATAAAAAAGTGAAGCTTTCCGTACTTTTACAAAAGTAGCAAAAATTCTTGCTCAAGATGGTCAAGTCGACGGGAACATAGCGGTCATATCAGGTGGTTGTCATAAATTCTGAAAGTTGGAAGCATGAAGAATCCGTTCTTTTGTCATATTGAGCGTAGCGAAATAGCTACTCTTTTGGATACTTCAGTCGCTGCGCTTCTTCAGCACACACCCTTCATTACAACAACTGCAAAATTAAGATATTCTGTTTCCGGCATAGACGCTAAAACAGGATGATCTTTTGCCTGAAAACCATATTCCAGAATAAGAGCTTTCCTCTTAAGTTTAGCTGCCGCTTGATGTATAGCGTCCTTGAATTCTTTAAAACCAAGATGATGAGAACATGACGACACTGCCAAAATTCCACCGGAGTTCAATAGATTCATAGCAGCTTCATTTATTTTAACACAATGTTTAAAACCGGCATTAAAATCTTTACGGCTTTTAATAAGACCTGGCGGGTCAATATTTACAATATCAAATTTAGCGGACTTTGCTTCCTGCGACATCAAATATTCTAAAGCATCAGCTTCAATGCCGTTAAAATCTTTAAATCCGTTTAAAGAGTAGTTCTTTTCTGCCATTTCAAGAGCAACACGAGACGAATCAACAAAAACAACTTCTTTAGCTCCGGCTCTTTTTGCATATATACCGAATGCCCCACTGTGGCAATAACAATCAAGAACTTTTTGATCTTTTACATAAGCTGCTAGTTTTGCTCTGTTGTCTCTCTGGTCAAAGAAAAAACCGGTTTTCTGACCGTTTACTAAGTCTGTATAAAATTTAATACCGTTTTCCGATATAATAATATTGTTTGGAATATCGCCGTAATAAACTTTGTTTTCAAGATCAAGCCCTTCAAGTTTTCTTAAAGTTACGTCGTTTCTTATAAAAATTCCTTCTAGTCTATAAACATTTTTTGCTGCTTCCAAAATATCATTTTTATATTTATCTGCGCCGGCAGAAACAAATTGTACGCAAAGATAATCCTCGTATTTATCCAAAATTACTCCGGACATATCGTCTGATTCACCAAAAACCGCCCTATACGAATTTTCTTTTGGATATACATTCTCTCTTAGAAGTTTTGCTTCCTCTATTCTCTTTTTCCAAAACAACTCGTTTATACTTTCTTCTTTATTCGTAATAAGTCTAAAAGCTATTAACGAGCGCGGATTATAAAACCCCAAACCTATAAAACTTTCAGCATTATCGTATAAAGAAACAATATCACCTAACGCAGGACTTCCCTCAACCTGTTTAATCTCATTTGAAAAAACCCACTTGTGACCATTTTTAATTCTTTTGCCATCGCCGGCTTTAAGTATAATCTTTTTCATACAACCCCTTTGTTTGTTTGAGTATATATATTGTAGCATAAAGAGAAAACGACCTGTCACATTACTTACGGCAAGATCGTTTATAGAAAATTTATTATTTTTGTTTTACGAGACTCACAAAGCCTCTCTACCATAGTCTCCAGATGATGATCCCCTAGCCCTAGTATATATACATCGCCTTTCTTCGTCATCGCCTCTTTAATATTTTCGTACTCTTTTTGCGCGTTAAATTCTTCTTCTTTTAAAAACATCTCAAAGATTTTATCAAGCTCAAAATCGTTAAATTCTACCTCTTTTAAAAAATCAAAATTAAAAGATTCCCCTAAAATATCAACGTTCCAATCACCGGTGTTCTTGTTCGAACGCAAAAGATATTCGTCTGCTTCTTTTTTCTTGAGCTGTCTGTTTGGCACACTGACATCTAGAACCTCGTCACCTCTGCCTAGTTCTATCAAAATAGCTATTCGCTGGCGTTCAGCAAGAATTTGGTTGTCTAGATTTATTACAGGGATTTCTGCTAAATTGAACCTCTTAAAGGACAAAGTCCTCATCGATTTTGTAAGGTCGATCTTTCCTTTATCGTTCATTTTGCGTGGGTTATAACTGCACGGCACAAGGGAACTAAGTTCCAGGGAGCTTAGCTCCAGGTCGCTACATTTGCGTTTCTCTGTGCGTCATCATGATATAATGCCACTCATAAATCTTCTAAAACTGAGAAGGAAGAACTTCCTGAGGCTCACGTTAAACTTAATCAGGCTCACGCTAGAGTTAAGAAGGCTTGCGATAAAACTTGGCAGGATATCTGTGTAGCTGAGCCACTCAACTTCATAACTTCATCTGCATCAATTTCAATCCACGGTTCCTGGTTGGTCGTTCCATTATCATCTTGTTCTTGTCATTGCTGATGTTGTTGTTTCAAAGTCAAAAAATTAAAAGTAGTTTATGATGGGACCAAAAATTGAGTCAAGGGTGGAGGAGGAAGATGAAGATGATGATGATGATTCTACTGCTGGAAATCTAAATTTATTCATCATCGCCCACGCCTCCGTTATCAACGTCTCCTCAACCGTCCTCGCATCCATCGCCACCACTGCCTCCACCACCTCCTTCACCACCCCCATCTTCGACAACGCCTTTTTCTTTTCCGGCCACGCCATTACCGGCAACTTCATCACTCCCTTCCTCACCGCCAACCTCGCCCTCATCACCACCTCATGTCTTATCGCCTTCACGTGCGCTGTCACCGCTTCCTTCAGCTTAGGCGACGACCCATTTATCGCCTCCAGCCTCATCGACGTTATCTCCGACGGCAGCTTCCACTCCGACATCACCTCCTTCACCACCTCCGCCACCTGCGCCTTCTCTGTGTTCAGCATCTTATCTATCACCTTCTTCGGCAGTCGCTTCCGCTCCATCTCCTTCACCTTCACATCCCTCTCCTGCAACGACGGCACCGATGTCTCCATCGTATTCATCTTCGTCACCACAGCCGGCGAAGATGAATACGATGGAGACATCGGTGCCGTCGT
>NZ_JAIXMZ010000039.1:0-12197 GCF_020328025.1 Candidatus Endomicrobiellum pyrsonymphae
ACTCTCTGAACTCTGTGTGCGCCTCTTTCAAATTTAAAATAGCGCCATACTCTGTCACCATTTACTTCAAACACAACTTCTTTAAAGCCGCCAAGACCAGTTGGAGAAAGAGGTGGAGAGATCGCTGGCGACGAGGGCGGAGGTGGTGGCGGCGGCGGAGGAGGATAAGGCGAGCGACGGCGAAGGAGAGTAAGTAGTAGTAAAGACGGCGATAGCGATAACGCAGATAATGCGTAGCAAAATAGTTTTAATGTATGCGGTTTGACAGGATATTGTAAATTTGATACCTTAGACGTGTGTTTGTTTGACTCACGTTTCGTAACGGGCAGTTAGCTCAGCTGGAAGAGCATTTCCCTTACAAGGAAGAGGTCGCAGGTTCAAGTCCTGCACTGCCCACCAAGCATATCAGTAAAACAGAACAAGAATGAAATTCTTCAAATCTGTTTTAGCGCTATTGATAGTATTTTCAATTTCTTTTTGCGCTCAAACGCAGTTTCCGGGCAGTTCCATAACTCCTAAAAACAACATCAAGAATCTTCAAGAATCCGTTTCAGTAGCTCGAAAATATAACTCAAAATGAAATTAGATAAGTCGAGCTCGCCATTTCATACAAATACAGATTTCTGGAAATTAGTTCTGCCTGCAAAAAAAGATTTAAGAAGAGAATATATTGATTTGTCAGAAATGGATGTTGAGAAAGTTACAGGAAAAGGTTTGGTAAAACTAGTATGGAGATATATACAGTTTGACAAAGCAATCATATGGACTGCTTATAGTAAGGATGTCGAGTATTATTGCAACTGTACTAAATTTTATCTGCGAGTTTTTGATATTTCGTACAAAACTACCGCAGCGGCGCAAGACGCATTAAGCGAAGAAATAGTGTCCCTTTGTTGGATTGAGATTAAAAAATCACAATTTTTCTTCGTTAGACTGTGAATACCAAAACCCTCGCTACCTATTATTATTGCCAAAGGAAAAGGTAAGGTTACCTCTTCCAACACTTGCCCACTCTTTTCAGACCCGGCTATCCAAAAGTTATTTTCTTTTAACAAATCTATTGCCTGATTTATATTTGCAACTTTTGATATTGCAATGTGTTCTATCGCTCCGGCAGAAGCTTTTGATACAGTTTCATTAACGCCAACCGCTCTCCATTTTGGGATTATAACACCGTCTGCCCCGAAAGCCACACAATTTCTTATAATTGCTCCAAGATTATGAGGATCTTCTATACCATCCAATATCACAAGCAAAGGCTTTGGCGACTGTTTTACTTTGATGATTAAATCTTTCAATTCTATATATTCCATAGGAGAAACTTCTGCCACTATACCTTGTGAATGTTCAGAAAATCTATCAAGTTTTTCTGGTGGAACATTATGTATAGCTATCCCTTTTTGTTTTGCAAGATTAATAATTTCCGTAATCGCAGTACCGCGAGTTGTTTGAGAAACCATTAATTTATTGACGCTACGCTTGCCTGCTTTGAGAAGTTCTAGTACTGAATTACGCCCACAAACAATGTTGTCTAATTGTTCTTGAGCATTATGATGATGCTTATTCTTATTGTACACTTAAAATCCTTAACCAAAACTAGATTTTTTTTACTAGAACTGAGGAACCGTCTCTATTATCTACTATTTTATAACCCTTTTCATCTATAAGCTTTCTGAACCTATCGGATTCAGTCCAGTTCTTATTTTTTCTCGCTTCGTTTCTTTCGTTTAAAAGTTTTTGCAAGCTCTCGTCGCTTTTATGTTCTTCAGGAAGCGCAAGACCCAAAGAATTCTCAGAAAAATCCTCAAAAAGTTTTCTTAATTGAGAAAGTCTATCTGTACTTGCGGTAAACAACTCGTTCAATATGATGTTTTTTAATTCGTGAAAATACGATAATGCTTTTTCTGAATTAAAATCATCGTCAAGAGCTTTCAAAAATGTTTCTTCTATATCCAACAAATCTTTATCAGTTATACTGAAAGCCATTTCTTTAGAAGAGGAAATAAGCCTCAGATAAGCATCATCTATCCCTTGTAGAGTATTTTTTGCAGCATCTAAACCTGCATCAGAAAAATCTAACGGACTTGAATAATGCTGTGTTAAAAGATAATAACGTACTACGCGCGGATTATATTTCTCAAAAATTGTTTTCAATGTGAAAAAATTGTTTAAAGATTTTGACATTTTCTCTTTATTAATTGTAACAAAACCGTTGTGTATCCAATATTTAACAAACTGTTTTCCAGTTTTAGCTTCGCTTTGAGCAATTTCATTTTCGTGATGAGGAAATATCAAATCTTGTCCGCCACCGTGTATATCTATAGTGTCGCCAAGCAATTCCGACGACATTACCGAACATTCAATATGCCAGCCCGGTCGACCCTTTCCCCACGGACTTTCCCATGCAATTTCTTGAGGTTCGTTTTCTTTCGTTTCTTTCCATAGAGCAAAATCAAACGCTGAATTTTTCTCGGCGCGAACGTCCACCCTAGCGCCGGCTTTTAAATCGTCAAGTTTTCTTTTCGACAATTTTCCATAATCTTTAAACTTTTCAACAGAAAAATAAACATCGCTGCCAACCTTATAAGCAAACCCTTTGTCAGCTAAAGCCATAATGAACTTGACGATTTCAGGTATCATTTGCGTAACGCGAGGATATATTTCAGCTTTTAAAATATTTAATTTATCGGTTTGGGTAAAATAATCGTCAATATAAATCTGAGCAAGTTCTGACGGCTTTATCTTCTTTTCCTGCGCCCTTTTTATAATTTTATCATCAACATCTGTAAAGTTTTGTATATGTTTTACTTGATAGCCTCTTTTCAAAAGGTGCCTTTTTACAGTATCAAACACAACATAAGCTCTTGCATGCCCTAGATGCGCCTCGTCATAAGGAGTTATTCCACATACATACATGGATACAAAATTCTTCTTTTGGGGTTCAAATTCTTCTTTTTTATTTGAGAGAGTATTATAGATTTTTATCACTGATACGCTTCCTTATTCCTAACGATGGATGCAATTGCCATGGCGACCATACCTTCACCACAACCAAGAAATCTCATTTTTTCATTAGTAGTTGCCTTTATGCCGATTCTTTCTTTTTTTAGTTTAATCGCTTCTGAGATATTTTTTTTCATTTCATCAATAAAAGGATATATTTTTGGAACTTCAGCCACCACTGTAATATCAACATTGTTTATACAAAACTTCTTCTTCTTTAACTCTTTATAAACAATTTCCAAAAGAGAAATACTAGATATATTTTTATATTTAGAATCCGTATTCGGAAAAAAATGTCCTATATCGTTTAATCCTGCGGCGCCGAGTAACGCATCCATAAGAGCGTGTATAAGAACATCAGCATCGCTATGACCATCAAGCCCTTTTAGACTCTTTATTTTAACGCCGCCCAACACAAGATTTCTGCCTTTTTTGAATCTGTGAACATCGTACCCAAAGCCTATATACATATCGCTACATCCTTTTGTTTAAGAGTTTTTCTGCAAGATCAAAATCTTGTTTTGTTGTTATTTTAAAGTTTGGAAATTTTGTTTCAATGGCAAAAACTTTCACATTTAGTTTTTCTATAAGTTGCGAATCGTCGGTAGTTCTAGCTGAGATTTTCTTCAAATAAGCTTTTTTAATAAGATGGGATTCAAAAATCTGAGGCGTTTGCGCATTTCTCAAAACAACCCTATTCAAAGTTTTTAATACTCTATTACTCTCTGACACCAGCTTAATGGTATCTTTTGTTTTCTCAACCGCGATAGCTGCTTTCGTTTTTTCCGCTTCTGTTAAAACAGCTAAAATATCATTTTTAGAAATGAGAGGTCTTGCTGCATCGTGCACAGCAACAAAATCTATATCATTTGTAACGAGGGCAAGCCCATTTCTTACGGAATCGAATCTTTTTTCCCCGCCCGCAACGCATTCAAAAGCATTTTTATATTTTAAAGTTAAAGCGCGCATCATGTATGAAGGGACAACTAAAATTATCTGCTTGAAACTTTTTATTGCAGCAAACGCATTAACGCTCCACAAAAACATAGGTTTGCCGTTGAGTTTCAGGAATTGTTTAGGAATTTTGTTTTCAAACCTTTTGCCGGAGCCTGCTGCCACTATTATTACAGCATTTTTCATTTGTCTATCCTAAAATTTTTCCAAAAATGATTTTCCCCGTTGAAGTAAACATTGCAGAAGTAATAGTTAAAACAACATTTTTGCCAATAAAATTTTTTCCGTTTTCTGCAACAATTATTGTTTTATCGTCAAAATATCCTATGGCTTGATATTGTTGCGCGCTATCTTTAACCAAATGTACGCGCACTTTTTCTCCGGGCAAAAACAAAGGATACACAGCGGCTTCTAAATCATTAATGTTTAATACCTCTACGCCATACAAAGATGCCTTTTTATATAAATCAAAATTTTTTGTTATTATCTTCGCTTTGGCATTTTTTGCAAAATCGATAATCTTTACTGAAGCTTCGCCGCCACCATTTAGATTTAACTTAACTATTTTTATATTTACAACATCGGATTTTTGTAGTTTATCGATTATTGACAATGCCCTTTGCGAACGACTGCGTTGAACTTTATCAAGAGACTCTGAGATATGCTTTAATTCGTCCACAACAAACGACGGAATAATCAAATCTAAAGATAAAAATTTTGCGCTTACTATATCGCAAATCCGCCCGTCCATAAGAACACTGGAATCAACAATGGCAAATTCCTTGACAGTTTTTTTTCTCCTTAATAAAAACACAACTGAAACTACTGCCAATGCCAAAAACACAATAAACATAAACTTTTACCTTGTTATTAAATAAATTTCTTTAAAAGATTGTTGGCAATTTTGGGATATTTGCCTGTCCATATTTCAAAAGCAGATGCCCCTTGACGTACGAGCATACCTTCACCAGTAAATATTTTTAAACCTTTAGCTTTTGCAAATTTTACAAAGGGCGTTACTTTATTGTAAATTAAATCGTACACTATCAAACTTTGTTTTACTTTATCTGCAACAAACGGAAAACTATCTTCTTTTTTCATTCCGCAAGAGGAACAATTAATAAGCAAATCTATTTGTGAAAGCAGTTCTGACACTTTGTTCGTGTCAATGCTTTTCATTTTAAATGTCTTTGCAAGATTCTGAGCGCTTGCCAATGTTCTGTTTGTTATGTATATGTCCTTTGCCTTAGCATTTTTTAAAGCATACGCTATTGCTCTTGCTGCTCCTCCTGCGCCTACCACCAAAACATTTTTATTGTTTAAATTAATTTTTTTTGCATCTAAATCCTGAATAAATCCTAAATAATCGGTATTATATCCACGCAATTTATTATCTTTAACAGCAACTGTATTTATGCTTCCTATTTCTTTAGCAGCTTTGTCTATAAAGTCAACATATTTCATTGCTTCAATTTTATAAGGAACTGTTATATTGAATCCATGAAATTTCAGAATCTTTAAAGATTCTATTGTTTTTTTGAGGTTTCGGGAATCAGGCTCAAACGAAAGATAAGCGCAATTTAACATTTCCTTTTTAAACCACTCGTTATGCATCTGTGGAGAGAAGGAATGTTTTACCGGATAGCCTAAAATTGCAAATAATTTTGTTTCTGTGTTTAACATTGTAATATTCATTCTACAATAAAGTCTATACGCTTATCAAGATTTCTCTCGTGTTTTTATCAGACGAAACAAAAATACCAAAAATTCTTGTCGCTGAGCGCATTCGCGCTCCAAGGCGGTGCAACAATTACAAATCAAAATTCAAATTGGGTAAGTGCTTTATTATTTTTTCGATGTCTTTTTTAAATGATTTGAATTGTAATAAACAGACGTAACAGCTATTGATAAAGAAAGCTAACTTTGATAGTATGTGATTGTAGTGTTTTTGCAATGATTACGGATGATTATGAATATATTTTCAAACTTTATCAATTCTGATTTACGCACTGTTGTTGCAGCAAGTCTTTACATAACTTTGTCCGTAGGAACGAGCGTACATATACTATTCTATAAAGACGATATTAAGAGTTCTATAGGATGGATTGCGCTTGTTTTTTTATCCCCTTTTATTGGCACAATGCTGTACATCTTTTTGGGCATTAACAGAGTAAGAAGGAAAAGTATTCGCCTAAGAAAAAACATGGGCTTATCTGAAAAATACTCGGAAGAGATGATTAAAAATATTTTTGAAAGTTTCCCTGTAAACTACAAGCAATTTATAACTTTTGGACACAACACATATCATCAAAATTTTGTTTTTGGCAATTATGCAGAGCCCTTGCAAAATGGCGTTGAAGCTTATCCGGAAATGATAAAAACCATAAAAATGGCAAAAAAGGAAGTTCTGATTTCAAGTTATATTTTTGATTGTGACAGTGAAACAGATAAATTTTTAGAAGCTCTGAAAATTGCCATAGAAAACGGAGCTGAAGTGAAGGTCTTGATTGACGGCATAGGCACTTTAAAATTCTTTCATCGTTCTATAGAAAAAAAACTTGCAAAAATTAAAGGATTGCGATATGGCATATTTCTTCCTCCTTACATTCCTGTGGCAATGCCGTTTGTAAATTTAAGAAATCACAGAAAGATTATGATAATAGACGGCGAAACAGCTTTTTTTGGAGGTATGAATCTTTCCAAAAAAAATATTTTAATTGATGATTTAAAAAACGGTATTTTAGACCTTACTTTCAAAATCAAAGGTCCCGTTATAAGCCAGATATATGAAGTATTTGAATGCGATTGGGAATTTGCTACCGGTCATAAATTTGAATCGTTATATAAAAATATATCAACCGCTCAGTCCGAAAAACTTGCAGCAAGAATAATACCTGACGGACCAGACAATAAAGATGGAATAATCGAACTACTAGTTCATGGAGCAATCAATGCCGCAATAAAAAAAATTCTTATAGTAACGCCTTACTTCCTTCCGGAAAACAATATTCTTACAGCTGTTGAAATGGCTGCAATGAAAGGCGTTGACATTGAGATAATAATTCCCGAGAAAAGCGATTATAACTTTATAAACCGCGCGGTTGAATCTAATTTTTTACGTTTAATTAATTGTGGCGTAAAAATTTACAAAACACCGCCACCGTTTGATCATAGCAAAATCTTAGTAGTTGACGATGAGTGGGTTTTTGTAGGTTCGGCAAATTGGGACGTGAGAAGTTTTAAACTCAATTTCGAATCAAATATAGAAATTTTTAGTAAGAGTTTGGCAGAAAAACTCACCGCTATTGCAGAAACAAAAAGAGAGAATGCGAGACTTATTACGGCTACTGAATGCAAAAATTTTACATTTTTACAACGTATTAGAAATAACGCATGTAGGCTTTTAACGCCTTACGGTTGAACAATGAAACGAAATATGTTTCTATAGTTAAGCAACTTATATATTAGACTTTGTCTTCTTTATCTTATTCTTTCGTACGTTTGTAGTCGGATGAATTAGAAGCGAAGAGCTAAACTCCGTAGGAACGACAGATAGAACACATGGCGCCGTTTCGTGAGTATTTTCAGTTTTCTGCGACGACTGTGTGGCTTTTTTGGCTAGAAAATCCGCTCTATCGTTTTTGGTGTTTCCAGTGTGGCTTTTAACATGTCTCCATTCAATTTCAGTCGGCACAGTTTGAAGAAAGTTTACATATTCCATTGAGAGACTGTTTCTTGCTTTCCATTTACCATTTGTAAATTTTTCTATGCCCTCATAATCGTAATTAATTCTTACTTTTTTGACATTATTTTTACTACACCACTTTAATGTTTCTATTACAGATTTTAACTCTCCCCCAAACTGTCTAAATTGAGTATCCGCAACGCTTCCTGAAAGTTCAGCTTTTATCTCGTCGCCCAAGTAAATAACTGCGCCGTAACCTGTAACGCCTGAAATATATGAACCGTCAACAAATGCTTCGAAGATGCCACTGTCTGACGAATAAGTTTCAAAATCGTTTAATTTATTCCAAGTTGATTCAATAATAGAATTTGTTTTTGGGTTCGTAATTTGTCTTTTTAAGGAATAAGTTTTTTTTGATGGTTTATAGTAAAGTGATAATTTCCCTTCAAAAATTCCCTTCGAGCTAACGCTAATTCTTACAAGATAATCTCTAAAAGAATCGTTGTCAAAAAAAACATCTATGTTTTGTTTTTTCAATTCATTTTGCAGCTCTAAAGTTTTTTTTTGTAGTTCTATTCTACACACTGTCATTTTCATTTCACTCATCGCGTTTTACTCCGGAGTCTATAGTTTTTAATAGTTCTTCGGGTATTTCTTTTTTTGTCGAAACTCCAAGCTCTTTTAGTTTTTGCGCTCTTTCTATAAGGCTGTCCCCTGTTTTGTCAGAAGAAGAAAGTCTCTTTATGGCTTCTTGAGTTTTGTCTTTTGCTTCCGATAGTTTCTTATCAGCTTCCATTAGAGTATGTAAAAATGTTACAAACTTATCGTATAAGTTACCGCCTTGCTTTGCTATCTCAAGCACATTTTTCTTTTGATATTCTTGGTGCCATATACATTCAATAGTTTTTAATGTTGCCAAAAGCGTTGAAGGTGTTACAATTACAATATTTTTTTTAAATGCGTAACCGATAAGTTCAGGCTTTTCCATAAGCGCAAGAGAAACGGCTCCATCTATAGGTACAAACATCAATACATATTCAGGATGATTAAGATTTTCAATGTTGGCGTAATCTTTATCAACAAGCTCGTCTATGTGTTTTTTTACGCTTGCAACGTGCTCTTTTAAATATATTTTTTTATCATCTTCGTTCTGAGAATTATAATATTTTTCATAAGAGGAAAGAGAAGTTTTTGCGTCTAATACAATATGTTTATCATCAGGCAGATTTACTACATAATCTGGTATTTTTGTACCGTCAAGAGTGTTTTTAAATTGTTTTTGTGAGACGTAATTTACGCCTTTAAGCATACCTGCATATTCAAAAATTCTCTCGAGAGTAAGCTCGCCCCATATTCCTTGAAGTTTGTTCTCTCCCTTTAAAGCTCCTGCAAGATTGTTTGCTTCTTCGCTAACTTGTTTGTTAAGACTAACTAGTTTTTCTAATTCTTTTTGCAATCCTGACATTTTCTCAGCTTCATATATTTGAAGATTTTCAACTTTGTTTTTAAATTCATCAATTTTTGTTTTAAACGGAGCAACTACGCTTTCAAAAGAAATTTTATTTAAATCTGTAATTTTTGAATTTTTACCTTCTAACACTTTTGATGCAATATTTTCAAACTCTATCTTGATATTATTGCTAAGTTGTGTTTGGTTAGTAATAGCATCTGTTAAGTTGCTTATTTTTTGTTCTTTAGTGGCATTATCTTTTGATACGGATAGATATTTTCTTACAAACAAACAAGCGCCTACGGCAACACCAAGTAAGAATGTTAAAATTAAAACCAATATACCCATAAATAATCCTAATATAGTCAAGTCGCTTCAAGTTGCGCCAGTTGTGGTTTTGCGAGGAACTAAATGACGAAACAATCCAGCATCGTTGTCGTCCATAGTTTTTTGTTTATCGCATAACTAGGGATTTTACATAAAAAAAAGACCTTTGCCAATATCGCTGTAGAAGCAGATATTGCGACAATTCTTTTCTTTTTATCATAGGCTCTGTATAGCAAAATAATGAAAACGGATATCGACGTAACAAATAAACAGAAAAACAATAGGTCTTTTAAAGGCAAAAGCGCCAAAACATAAATATCCTATCAGAGGAATGATAATACACAGAAAAATCAGCGGTTGTCTAATATGTTTTTTGTTGATTTTTATATATGCTGTTTCTGCCGCTATGAAAAAGAAAACATGTCCAGCATAAAAAAAATAAGTTTGTAATGAAAAATAAACTTTCAGAATGAACTGCGCCGTAAAACACACTAAGGCAAAACACAGAATCGATACTATAATTGCCTAAAGAATATGAAGAGAACGAAGCCCAGCGGCAAGAAATTTTGATACTTTGAAAAGAACGGACAATATCTTGCTACATCTTAAAACTTATTTCCGGAACAAATTTCTTTATAGTTGCAATAGTTACAGAAAAAAGTGTTTCCGGTTAGCGTAAATTCTTTTTTGTCTTTAGGAATATTTTTTTCTATATCTATAAGGTATTCATACATATCTTTTGTTTCTGTTTCTACAGTGTTTGCAAATTCTGAAATCGCAGAATCATTAATTTTAACGCTTTTTTCGTTGTATTGAGGATAAAGATAAACTATCATAGAGACAATATCTGCAGCATTTTTGCCAAAATGATAATTTGCCCAAAGTGAATAACCTGTGAGTTGCCTTGAATGCTTCTTCTCATCAGCTTTACCAGTTTTCCATTCCATTATATATATTTTATCATCAATAGGAAATAAAAAATCAACTTTACAAAAAGCTTTGAAACCGTTTATTCTTGTTTCGCCAAAACCGTCAGGTTCTATAACCCATTGCGAGCTTTGAGGAACGGCATTTCTTTCTATCCATGAAAATCGTGGACTGTTTAGAAAATTTTCTAATACACTTTTTATTTTTGTATAAATTTCTGAGGCAGAAACAATTTCGCCTTTGTAGTAATGCTCAAAAAAGGTTTTTGAGTTGCAATACTTTTCCGTCATATTGAAAGCATATTTAAAAAATTTATCCTTGTTTATTGGTTTTGCGCTTATTTGAAATCTTTTTAACATGTCCTTTATAATATCGTGCGCAATGTTTCCGGTTTCAAGCGCTCTAGATGTTAAACTTTTTAAAAATTGTATTTTTTCAAGCGGTATGTCCTTATTAAATTTTGCATAATAGTCATAAAAATACTGTCGCTTGCAATTAGAAAATCTATCGTATCTTGATACAGACCACCCTAAAATATCAGTGTATTTAAACTTTTTTATATCGTTCATTTTCGTTATAACGTCTCCTTATTATTCAGAATTATGCCACAGCATACTGAAAATTTATGTGCCAGTGGCAGACATTTGCCACCAATTATTTTCAGAAACTCCTCATCCGTCGGCATCCGATCCAGATCGTTATACGCCCGGTTATACGCTTCCACCGCCTCCGTCGTACATACATCGTTGCGTAGTAACAATTGCTGCTTACTATTCAGTGCACCCAGGCCTCCATTTTCGGATATAGTTCTCTCAATGTTGCTACGCAGCGCATCCATCGCTATTTTCTTGCGAGACGGGCTGGAAGACGAATTCGTAGCTTCTTCCGCAAGGCGGGCGTTCTTTACATAGTTGATCTCTATGTTCAGTACATCTTGTGGAATATCTGCATATTGTGCATAATGACTTGAGTTTCGTAGCCTTTCCCTGGCGGCAGCCACATCTATGTCTTCCTCGCTGGGAGATGTTGATGGTGGTGTTGGCGATGATGACGATATTAATGATAATGGTGACGCTGGTGATAACGATGGTGACAATGATGACGGTTGTGATGAAGAGCTGGAGGACGAGCTGGAAGATGAGCTTGAAGACGAACTAGAAGAAGAGCTTGAAGATGAACTAGAGGACGACGACGGATAGGGGGTGCGGGAGACAATGAGTCTTTGGTCGTTACGTGATAATAGTGAGGTTTTTCGTCTAATGAGTGGTTCGTGTAATTGCTCAACTGTTTGCTGTGCCTTTGCGGGCGGTTCATTAAGAGCGGAGGGTTTAGGTTTAAACCATTGACACCCTTTATACAAGACGTACCCTATTGCAAGAGTTCCTAGCGTCGCCAATGTCGCTCTTAGTGGCGTTACTTTAACGGTAGTTAGTTCATAGTCACCAAAGTCTCTTACGGCACTGCACCATTTATGTTTATCGCAGAACGAAGGGGGAGGTGTTACCACCTCTCTCTTCTTTTTCTCTCTTTCTGTCATCTTAACTTCTTCAACTTTAGTATTTCTATTGAACCCGTTAACTTTGTTAGACTTATTGGGTGAGCATGCCGAAAGGAGCAGAGAAAGGCAAACAAACAAGCCTACACATCTTTTTAAACGTAATGTCATCATATTATGATATTATGTCTTCCTTTTAAGAGTGATGTCATCATACTATTTCCTATTTTGTTTTTATCTATCGGCTTTGATAAATTTAGATTTAGAGATTATAGCAAACGAACAAGCTTACACATTTTTTTAGTTGTAATGTCATCACAACTAAAATATCAGTGTATTTAAACTTTTTTATATCG
>NZ_JAIXMZ010000040.1:0-11986 GCF_020328025.1 Candidatus Endomicrobiellum pyrsonymphae
CCGACCCATCTATCAGCTTTCCCTCAAGCTGATAGATGGGTCGGAGACGGATGCGGTTCAGGCGTGGACAGAGGGGAAGAATGCAGCAGCGCCACCTTCGTCGCCTCCGCATCCAACGACGCTGCATTTGCCGAATATAAAGCGTGAACTGCATCCGTCTCCGACCCATCTATCAGCTTTCCCTCAAGCTTCGCCACCTCCGCCACCACCTCCGTCGCCCACGCCTCCAATAAGGTTTTCAATCTCTATTCTGTGCTGAGATTGTTTTTGCGCCATTTCAACGATTGTTTTTTCAAGACCGGGATAGATTTTAGCGTATTGAGCTAATGTGTTTGGATCTGGCAAAGGACCAACAAAAACTGCTCTAGCTGTTGTAACAAAATGACTGGACGTTTGCGATTTATCTTGATTCATTGGAAAAAACCTCAATCAAATCTTGACCTACAACACCCCAGTCGTTTTCGAGCGCTTTTGCATCGGCTTCTTGGTCTGTTTCGCAATAGTTGTAATCAAAAAAAGTACCCATAAGATTAAAGGCGGAAGCTACACCTATAATAAAACTGTTGTCATTAAATAAGTAGTCTGTACGATATTTTTTCATAACAACCTTCTAAATGTTTTTGTTTTTAATGTCAATGGAGAAGAAAATCACTCAAGCCACTTTCGCAACTTAAGGGTAACAGCTAGAGCTATTAGCTAGAGCTATTAACAATAGCTACGATGGTAGTTTCACGATAACGTTTTTTAATGAAATTGTCAAACTTAATTGATTTAGGAGATAAAATGTATTTATGAAACAAGACTTAGAATTATTTTTAAAGAGAGATGCCTTTAAGGACAACTATACTATCGGCAGACTCAAGTTTAACGGATATGACGAGCATAATAATATTATTGAAGACAATAAATTACTGTGCGACACGTTAGAGCCAAGTAAATCGACACGAATGCTTATACCGACAGGAAAATATAAAGTAATAGTCGACCACAGCAACAGGTTTAACAGAGACTTGCCATTGCTTCTAAATGTGGCTGGTTTTGCAGGCGTGCGTATCCACAGAGAAAATACCTCAAAAGATACACAAGGTTGCATACTTCCCGGAAAGAATGATAAAATTGGTTGGGTCAGTTATTCTACGCAGTACGAACAAAAGATTATAGACTTGATTCATGGCTATCAAAAGTGTCGGATAACAATTTCATAGAACACTAAAGCATTATCACTATCACTTTCGCACACAAACGTACTCGTTTTGCGAGTAAAAACAGCCGGATGTACGGATTAGTTAAAGAAACTTAATGATATACAAAAATCATTTTTTGGAAGCTGTGCTCTTTAGGACAGAATTACAATTTCACTCTCTAGTACCTAAACTTGAGATATTAATGTAGTCAGAAATAATATTTTCTTGCCAGGGGCCCTCATATGGAAAGACAAGAAGCTTTTTTTCTGATATTTCTTTAAAATCTTTTAGCATAGAATACCTAAATATAACATCTACTTTTTTTATATAATCAATTGAAGCGCATCTAATAAATAATGGCGATTTATCTGTCCATGCTAAACAAATTTTCGTTAATGGATACCAATACAATGATTGTTTGTGTATCTTTTGTTCTATTAAAACTTTTAAGTATATCAGAACATCCGCGTCTATAAGCTCTAATTTACTTAGTATGTTACTATTTATTTTATTCATCATATATGTAACTGCATAGTTTACATATCTTCTTCCGTCTTCTCTTTGTTTTAAAGCTTCAAAGACTCTTCCATCACCATTGAAATAAGTTTTTTCAAACATCTTTTTTTGATTTCCATAATTATCTAACTCAACAGATTCTTTTTTTATTAGGATCCCAACTGTATATAAAAATAACTCGTATATAATAAACTCGATATTTTCAGTGCCATATTCCTTAGATTTATCTTTTTTATATAAAAGAAGTTTTTCAAAAAAACTACAAATGATACTTTCTAATTCTTGTTCTTGCAAGTCACATTTAGTTGCCTTTTCCATTATTTCAAGATACTCGTCTCTGTATGTAGTAAAATCATTCAAAGTTTTCAAAAAATTCTTTTTTTCATCTTCAATTGAAGTATTAGATTTGTTTTGAATAATGAAATTATCTAAATTTGCTACAAAGACATCACAATAGCTTTTAAGTTTTAGAACAATATTCTTACCATTTTCGAATGCAGCTCTTAAGGCTCTTACAGAAGCAGACGTTTGTCCTCTTTTATCTTCTTCTAGAATGTAAGTTGGTATTTTACCCAATTTAGGTTTTGTATATTCAGATTTCCCTATTATTAAGCGTATTAATTCCTCAAACTCTTCAGAATATTTATCATTGTCTAGACACAAGTCTATGTAATAGTCAGGTTTAAAATATGCAGGTAGATAAGCATCTCCATTCTCATCTTTCTCAAACACAACAGGGATGAATTTTGTATTCTGAGGATTACCATATACTTCTGGAGTTTTATTATATCTGTCTCAATACCGACCCCACCTTTTCTATCATTAGCTTTATCTGCATATAATTTGTTGCATATAACCAAAACCTTGTTAATGTCATTATTATTTACCATTTCCTCCATAAACTTATGCAAATTTTGACCAGGTTGTATATCCCACTTATCTATTTTTACATCTATTCCATTCTCCACAAGTTCTCTTGCAAGCTTTAATACTCTATCCTCATGTTGTTCTGTGCCCCGACTGTAAGAGATAAATACTTTCGGTCTTAAATTTATTTTTTCTTCGTTCATTTTGACTCCATTAATACATATATTTTTCAATGCCAGAATGTTGTATCATTATTTGTAAAATCTTTACAACTCTCTTACGTAATGATGATTCTTGTGCGCATATTGCTATGTATTATCATGTGTCAAGATATCAAGTACGTCAAGATATTTATAATAAAAGTTGAATGGCATTACTTTTGCAACTTTTGGGAAAGATTTGACAAAGTGTGCCATATATTATACACTAGTGTTGGAAGTGAGTGTTTTTGAAAGGAGCTTTAATAATGCAGATACGAAATACGGAGGTTTTCAAAAAATGGTTAAAAAATTTAGATGCCTATATTAAGTTAATTGTTCTTGAAAATATTGATAAATTAGAAAAAGGAAATTTCTCTAATATTAAATCAGTTGGAGGTGGTATCCACGAATTAAAGATTTATTTTCAGAAGGGATATAGGATATATTTTACAAATATCGATGGAAAGATTATAATATTATTATGTGGTGGCAATAAATCCTCACAACAAAAAGACATAGAAAAGGCAAGAAAAATAAAAGAATGTTTATAAAATTCAAAGAAGGGGATACACAATGAAAACAAAGAAATTACAGACCACAAATTTTTATGAAGATTTTGCAGAAATGATAAATGAAAATCCTAAAGAGTTAAAAGCATTTGAGACAGCAGTTATAAAAAGATATGCCGAAACGTCAGACATTAATGTTATACTTGCCGCTTTAAAAGTTTTAGCTATATCAAATGGGAACATAACAGACCTTGCAAGATCTGCAAAAATAGGGAGACGCAGCATCTATAATATTTTCAAGACAGGAAGTAACCCTACCTTAAGAAGTTTTACGTCAGTTTTAGATAACTTGGGCGTGAAAATGAGCTTTACATTTACCAATAAATAGACAAAGTCCTGTCTCTTGTCGTATAATGAATGTATGACCTGTACGTGATGAAATCGGATTTTAAGTACATAGTTTGCATTTTAATCACAAAATACAAAAGTATCGACGGGGTTAAGACCTATATGTGCTTTCTTATAAAAACGTGAAGCTTGCCGTTATTGAAGCCAAGAAGTTGTCTTTGTCTGTGGGAGAAGGCGTTGCTCAATCTAAGCTGTATGCTAAAAAATTAAATATTCGTTACGCTTTGGCAAGTAACGGCAGGGAAATTTATTTTATTGATACGGAAACTGGTGAAGAGAAAAAAATAGACAAATTTCCTTCTCCCGATAAGCTTTATAATAATATTTTTGCTGAGCGAAATGAATGGCGCGATAAATTTAATTCTGTTCCTTTTGAAAACAAAGGCGGTTCAAGATTTATACGTTATTATCAAGAAATAGCCGTAAATAAAGTTATGCAGGCCGTCGCTGAAAATAAGAAACGCATTTTATTAACTTTAGCCACAGGAACAGGTAAGACTTATATAGCGTTTCAAATCGTGTGGAAACTTTTTAAAACGCGTTGGAATATAAATAAAGACGGCGTAAGGTTGCCGCGAATATTGTTTTTAACAGATAGAAATATTTTGGCGGATCAAGCGTTTAATACTTTTTCGGATTTTCCTGAAGATGCTTTAAAACGCATTAAGTCTGAAGAAATAAAAAAGACAGGCAAAGTCATCGCAACCGGCAGTATTTTTTTTACAATTTTTCAAACTTTTATGACCGGCGCGGAAGATGTCCCTTATTTTAGTCAGTATCCAAAAGATTATTTTGATTTTATTATAATTGACGAATGTCACAGAGGCGGAGCGAACGAGGAGAGTCGCTGGCGCGCTATTTTAGATTATTTTTCACCGGCAACACATCTTGGAATGACGGCCACGCCGAAACGCGATAAAAACGCGGATACGTATAAATATTTTGGCGAGCCCGTATATACTTATTCTCTCAAAGAGGGTATAAACGACGGATTTTTAACGCCTTTTAAAGTTCGGCGTGCTCAAACAACTTTGGATTCCTACATTTATGCTGATGACGACGATGTTATTGAAGGAGAAGTTAAAAAAAATCATGAGTATGTAAGAGAAGAATTCCATCGAGATATTGAAATTGAAGAGAGAGAAAAAAAGTATGTTGAAATTTTTATGAATGAAATAGATCAAAAAGAAAAAATGCTTGTTTTTGGCGCAAATCAAGAGCATGCGGCTTTGCTTAGGGATTTAATAAACCAAATTAAAACTAGCAAAAATCCCGATTATTGCGTAAGAGTAACTACAAACGAAGGTGAAATAGGTGATCAGCATTTAAGAGATTTTCAAGATAACGATAAAACAACCCCTACTATTTTAACGACTTCTAAAAAACTTTCTACAGGAGTCGATGCGAGAAATGTTAGAACTATTGTGCTTTTGCGCTCCGTGAACTCTATGATCGAATTTAAACAAATAATTGGCAGAGGAACAAGACTCTTTGATGGTAAAGAATATTTTACAATATACGATTTTGTTGGCGCTTATAAAAACTTTTTAGATCCTCAATGGGACGGCGAACCTATAGACGTTATAGACATTGAAGAATCTCCTAAAAAACAGATAAAAAGCGTTAAACAGTCTGATATTGTAGAAAAAGAGACTCCACTTGAACAGTCTGAAAAACAGAAAGTTATAATAAAATTATCGGAAGGGAAGGAAAGAGAAATTCGGTATATGGCGCAAACGTCGTTTTGGGATGAGGCAAGCGGAACTCTTATATCCCACGAACAATTTTTACGTAAATTGTTCGGTAAATTGCCCGAGTTTTTTACGAGCGAACAAAAGTTAAGAGATATTTGGTTAAAACCGAAGACTCGCAAAGAACTTTTAGATAAACTTGAGCAAGCGGGATACGGACATAAAAATCTTGAAGTTTTACAACAGCTTACAGACACTCAAAATAGTGATCTGTTTGACGCTTTAAAATATCTTGCATATAACATTAGACCTTTGACAAGAGTAGCTCGGGCTGAAAGAGCAAAAGAAAAAATATCTAAAGTCGAAGACTTCGAAGATAAGCAAAAAGTTTTCTTGGATTTTGTTTTGGATAAATACATAGAAACCGGCGTTGAAGAATTAAATCAAGAAAAGTTATCCGAACTTATAAAACTGAAATATAAAACTATTGAAGACGGTATCAGAGAATTAGGCAATAGTGAGCAAATAATTATCGAAACTTTTATATCTTTTCAAAAATATTTGTATTGATGAGCGCTCCATATGATGAAAAACACAATATATTTGGGTTTAGGATCAAATGTTGGAGACAGAGCGGAAAATATTATTTCCGCTTTATCTTTTTTGCAAAGTAGCTTGTTTGTAAACGTTAAGAAAATATCCTCTTTTTACGCAACATCTCCAATAGGTCCTAAACAAAGAGGTTTTTATAATATTGTAATTAAAGCGCAAACGGATTTGAGTCCAATTGATTTGCTTTCATTAATAAAACAGTCGGAACATATTTTAGGACGTGTAAAGACAGTAAAATGGGGACCTCGTGTAATCGATATAGATATACTGTTTTTTGGTAAAAAAAATATTAATAATTCTAATCTAATTATCCCGCATAAAGAAATACAAAATAGACTTTTTGTTTTAGCGCCGTTGAGCGAAATAGCCATCGATTTTATACATCCCGGTTTAAAACGTAAAATAAAAGATATTTTATATAGCAAATCATTGATACTTAAAAATCAAAATGTTAAAATCATGTGAGTGTAACCAAGCGGAATATAAAACAAAACGCATGAAAAGTATTTTACGATGAGAGATGACTCTTCTGCTATAAAAATGGCTGTCATTCGTAGGTTTTATTTCCAACTTCTTGCCCTACCCAAGTAGTTGAAGTCTATATCTTCACTGCTTCATGGCGCGCTCGCGTCTTGCGCGCGTCGCAAGACTTGCGCTTCTTATTCGATCTCGCAAGGGAAGTGAGAAAAAGGCAAAATGGCAAGAGAACAACTGCAACGACAACTGGCATATATCTTTCATGTGCTTACTATGGAATATAAAAAATGAATAAAAGAACTGTTACGACGATTTTAGATAAAAAACAGGCAAACGAAAAAACAACAATGCTCACTTGCTATGATTATGTTATGTCAAAACTTATTTCCTCGCAAGGCATTGATATGTTACTTGTCGGAGATTCTCTAGGCAATGTCAAACTTGGTTACGAAAATACCCTTCCGGTTACGGTGGAAGATATGATATATCATACAAAAACCGTAAAAAGAGGAAATGATGGCGCGTTGCTTGTTACGGATATGCCGTTTATGTCTTATGAAATAAGCGTAGAAGATGCCGTAAAAAATGCTGCAAGAATTGTAAAAGATGGCGGAGCCGAAGCTGTTAAAATTGAAGGCGGGATTGAAATTATAAAACAGGTTAAAGCAATTGTTGATGCAAAAATTCCTGTTGTAGGTCATTTAGGTTTAACGCC
Organism: Candidatus Endomicrobiellum pyrsonymphae; assembly: GCF_020328025.1. NCBI lineage: Bacteria > Pseudomonadati > Elusimicrobiota > Endomicrobiia > Endomicrobiales > Endomicrobiaceae > Candidatus Endomicrobiellum > Candidatus Endomicrobiellum pyrsonymphae. The sequence goes on from NZ_JAIXMZ010000040.1 coordinate 7,180, forward strand.
TCAGGCTATAAATAAGTTTGGAGGTTTTAAGGTTCAGGGAAGAACTCAGGAATCTCACAATAAACTTATTTCCGATGCAGGCGCTTTAGAAAAAGCTGGCGCGTTTGCAATTGTGTTGGAAGCGATACCAGAGCAGCTTGCAAAAGAAATTACGGAACGTTTAAAAATACCAACTATAGGTATAGGCGCAGGACGTTATTGTGATGGGCAGGTTTTAGTTGTTGACGATATGCTTGGAATGTTTACGGATTTTACGCCGAAGTTTGTTAAAAAATATGCAAATATCGGTGAAACAGTAAAAACTGCCGTAAAAAATTATATAGATGAAGTAAAAGAGGGAAAATTTCCGATGGAAGAGAACGCGTACAAATGAAAGTTATAAAAAATGCGTTGCAGATGCAAAAAATTGCTTTAAAACATCTTAGAGACGGCGATGAGATAGGTCTTGTCCCTACAATGGGCGCTTTACACGAAGGTCATATTTCTTTGCTTTCAAAATCAGAAAAAAACGATGATATTACCATAGTTTCAATTTTTGTAAATCCAATACAGTTTGGCGCTAACGAAGATTACCTGAAATATCCACGTCCGATTAAAAAAGACTTGGATATTTGCAGAAAAAATCATGTTGATTATGTTTTTGTGCCCTCGGTGGATGATATGTTTTCACAAGAGCATAGGACTTTTGTGGAAGTTCAAAAGATGCAGGATATTTTATGCGGATTGTTTAGACCTGCGCATTTTGAAGGTGTTGCGACTGTAGTTTCAAAATTGTTTAACATATCGTACCCAGATAGAGCATATTTTGGAATTAAAGATTTTCAACAGCTCAAAATTTTAGAAAAAATGGCAAGAGATTTAAATTTTAGAACTAAAATTATTCCTTGCCCTACAGTAAGAGAAAGAAGTGGTCTTGCGCTTTCAAGCAGAAATTCTTATTTAAGCGAGGAAGAAAAAAATATAAGTTTGAAAATTTCTAAAACATTAAAAGAAGCTGTTCATGAATTTAGAAATAAAGATTTAAATTTTGTTAAAAAAAATGTTTTAAATAAATTAAGGAAAATTCCTAACAGTAGGATAGATTATGCCGAGATTGTAAATTTTAGCAATTTATCCATTGCTGATAATAACACAAAAAGAGTTGTTTTTGCGGTAGCTGTGTGGATAGGCAAAACGCGACTTATTGATAATGTTATAATGACTAAACGGAGTAAGGGATAATGATAAAATCAGATTATTTAATTATAGGTAGTGGTATAGCTGGTCTTAGTTTGGCTTTAAAAGCGTCAAAATGTGGTAGTATTTCTTTAGTTACGAAGAGAAAAATGTTTGATTCTTCTACGGGTAGAGCTCAAGGTGGCATTGCATGTGTAATGGATAAATCTGACTCTTTTGAAGAACATATTCATGATACTATCGTTTCCGGAGCTGGGCTTTGCGATGAAAAAATGGTTGAGAAGATGGTTGTCGAAGCGCCGGAAAGAATAAAAGAATTGATGTGGTTTGGGGTAAAGTTTACTAAACGAGATGATTCTAATTCGAGGTTTGATTTGGGTATGGAAGGCGGGCATAGTAAGAGAAGAATCTTACATGCCGGCGATGTTACTGGAAACGAAATAGAGCAAGTTTTAATAAGCAATATTTCAAAACATGAAAATGTTACTGTTTACGAAAATTGTTCTGCGATAGACTTAATTTTAGATGGTAACAAAGTTTGTCGTGGCGCTTATGTCTTTGATAATGAAAATAATAAAATCGAAATTTTTCAAGCTAAAATAACAGTTTTAGCAACGGGCGGGTCCGGGAAAACATATTTATATACTTCAAACCCCGACGTGGCTACGGGCGACGGTGTGGCAATGGCTTATAGAGCCGGAGCTGATATATCTAATATGGAGTTTGTGCAATTTCATCCTACATGTTTGTATAACAGCGAAGCAAAATCATTTTTAATATCAGAGGCTGTGCGTGGAGAAGGCGCTGTTTTAAGACTTAAAAACGGCGAACCGTTTATGGACAAGTACAGTCCTCAAAAAGAGCTTGCTCCTCGTGATATTGTTGCAAGAGCGATAGACAGTGAATTAAAATCCAGAAGAGAAAATTTTGTTTATTTGGATATTACTTCAAAAAGCAGAGGCTTTTTGATGAAAAGATTCCCAAATATTTATGCAAAATGTCTTGAGTACGGCATGGATATGGCAAAGGACATGATTCCCGTTGTTCCTGCCGCTCACTTCTTCTGCGGTGGTGTTGCAATAGACGAAAACGGCAAAACTGGCGTTGATAATTTATATGCAGTTGGAGAAACAGCATGTTCAGGAGTACACGGAGCAAACAGACTTGCTTCAAATTCTCTTTTAGAAGGTATTGTTTACGCAGATAGAATATATAAAGATTCGTTACAATTTTTAAAAAAAGAGTTTCCCAAAATTCAAGGCAGTTTTGGCAAATATAATAATTTTTCTGGGAAGAGTCGTTCCATTTATATGCAAGAGTGGGAAGAGATAAGACGTATAACATGGAATTATCTAGGGATTATTCGTTCTGACGGAAAATTATTAAAAGCAAAAAAAAGAATAGATATTTTAAAAAATGAGATAGATCAGTATTTTAATAATACGCCTATCACTGTTGACAACATAGAATTAAGAAATATAGCGTGTATAGCCGACCTTGTTGTAAGATCCGCAATGCTTAGAAAGGAAAGCAGAGGGCTGCACTATAACACTGATTATCCTTCTATGTTGCCTGACGCTAAAGATACTATTGTAAACAGACAAAACGCATGAGAAATATTTTACGATGAGATATAATCCCTCGTTAACAATATGAAATAAAAGAGAAATACAAATGCGTAAAGAGAGTTTTATAAAAGTTGTTACATTCATATGCCATATTATAGATAAAACTTTGAGAAAGAAATCGTTAAACGAAACTTTGCATTATCATAAGCCGTCAATTTATTCTTTTTGGCATGGGAATGAGTTCCCTATGTTGATGTCTAATCAAAAAAACAATATAGTTATTATGGTCAGTTTATCAGATGACGGCGAGATGTTGTCTCAAATTCTGAAGAGCTTTGGCTATATAACTGTTAGAGGATCTTCAGGCAAAGGTGGAGAGCGAGCTCTAATAAAAATTATAAGATATGCTCGTCAAGGACGTACGCTTGCTTTTGCTGCAGATGGACCAAGAGGTCCCTATCATAAGCTTAAATCAGGTGTCGTATATACAGCTCAAAAAACTGGAATGCCATTGTTGCCAATAAATTGTTCGCCAAAAAATAAAATTGTTTTAAACAAATCGTGGGATAAAACAATAATCCCTTTGCCATTTTCAAAAACCGTGCAGATTTATGGAGAGCCTATTTACGTGAATGATGGTGATAATATAGAGGAAAAAACGACGCTCGTAGAGGAAAGATTAAATAAGTTATCTGAATTTACAGATAAATATTATTGGAGGAAAGACATATTAAAATATTTAGAGTATCATCCGTCCCCAAAGATATTGATAGTTCAACCAAGCAGGATAGGCGATATTATTTTTGCTTTGCCTGTCCTTTCGGCAATAAAGAAAAAATATCCCCACGCAAAACTTAGTTGGATTGTAGATGAAAGATGTTCTGAAATTTTAGAAGACAATCCTCTATTAGAGAATATTTTTATATGGGATAGAAAACAGGTTTCTTTAAAATATTATAGAAATTTAAAAAAACAGCTTCGCAATGATAAATTTGATTTAAGTATAGACTTGCATGGTCTTGCAAAATCGGCAATGCTTGTTCAACTTGCCGCCGCAAGATTTAAATTAGCGTCATCTTCTACAAATGGTATGAGAGAATTCTCCTGGTTATTTTCTAAAGAGATAAAAGCTTCTCAAGAACGCCATTGTGTTGAAAGACATTTTGAAGTTGCAAAGTATTTAGGCTGTACATATGAAGTGAATTATTCGATATCAATTCCTGAAGAATGCTTTAAAAGTGTTAGAGAAAAACTTTTGAAGGAAAATGTAAATTTAGATAAAGTGATAGGTATTCATCCCGGTGGTGGGTGGATTTCAAGAAGATGGGATAGTTATAAGTTTGCCGTACTTGCTGGTAAATTAAAAACTGAATTGGGTGCGGACGTTGTGCTTGTTGGTGGGAAAGAAGGTGGAACGAGTGAAAAAGACTTGAACAAAGAAATAATAGTGGACGCAGGTATCAAAATGGTGGACATGACCGGTAAATTTACTTTAAAAGAATTATGTGCATTTTTAAAAATGTGTAAAGTTTTTGTTGGCAACGAAGCTGGTCCTATGCATATCGCGACGGCGCTAAATACGCAGACTGTAGCGATTCTAGGACCTACAGATGCAAAACGTACCGGACCGTATGGAGGCAGTACAAAAATTATACAACATCAAGTAGATTGTCAGCCGTGTAGAAATAGAAATTGTAAAGATGTGATATGTATGAAGGATATAACGGTTACAGAAGTGTTTTCAGAAATCAAAAGAAAACTGTATATAGTCAAATCGCTTTAAGTTGCGCCATCAGTGTCTTTGCTAGGAATTGTTCCTTAAAAAACAAGTATAATAAAGTGTATAAGGGTGTTGGAAGATCGAGCGAGGAAGGGGCAAAGATCCCGTTTTCATCAGGATCTCCAACACCACAAAGGTAAAAGCTTGATGAGGTTGCTGATGCGCAAACTTTAGTTTGCAGCATGTGAACAATTGAAAGCAAGAAGCTAATACCAAATTAAAAGGAGGCACAAAATGCCAAAAGTCTTATACACTGAATTTGTAGGCATAGATGTATCAAAAA
>NZ_JAIXMZ010000041.1:0-11759 GCF_020328025.1 Candidatus Endomicrobiellum pyrsonymphae
CGACACTGTCCCGAAACAACATTTATATTATTATCGTAACTTACATATCTTGCATCGGATGGACCAAAAAGAATTACAGATTTCACATTTAAAGCCTCTGCAATATGCATACAACAGCCATCAGTATCAATATGAAGCGACGAATATTTTATAATTGAACAAAGATCATCATAAGAAGTTTTTCCGACTAAATTTACATCAACCAAATCKATATAATCGCTATTTATACCAACTTGCACTATCTTATAAGTCTTTAATTCTTTTTTTATATTTTCAAATAACTTTTTCCAGTTTTTTGTTGCCCAAATTTTTGTATTCCAACATGTTTTTCCGGGAATATATCCCTTATCTCCCCAACCGTGCTGAAAAGTTATATATTTATCTTGTGTATTTAGTCCGAATTTCGTAATGTCTCGCTCTATATAATTCAATGCTAAATTGATTTTTTTAAAATCTTTAATCCCTGCCGTAAGCTTAGCGACAGCATTAAACTTCAAATTATTCTTAATAGCTTCTTGCTGAAATGAATATTGATTTTTAACGTTAAAACAATAAGGATATTCTTTTTTTATTTCTTCAAAATCGTTAGCAAATTTTTTCAAGACATCATTTTTCAAATTATTTATTTTCAAATCTGCTATACCGGACGTTACATTATCCGAGGTAAAGTAATCCACAACAATATCGTACTTATCGGCAACAAACCTACAACCTATAATGTCTCTATCAAAAAAAAACCTTGTCTTTTTTATATCAGAAAAAAAAGACTTGTACGTTTTACCGTAAACATCAACTATCGCGACTGGTAGTAAGGCAACAAGACTTAACACAGCATCTTTTTGCCTCAGAACATCACCAATCCCGCCTGACAAAATTACGGCAATGTAAATTGCTTTATTTTCATTTTTTTGCAATATCAACTTAAAGAAATTATGAAAACTCTTTAAAAAACTTTTAATTATTTTTTTTCTTATCTTTTGCTTTTTTGTTAGTATCTTTTCACTTAACAAAGCTAACTCTTTCTCTGCTTTTTCCAATTTCACCTTATCATCATTGCAATATAAAATCATTCATCCCTCTTATTTTTTAGGAGATTTGGAAGATTTATCTTTTACATTTTCTTCCTTTGACGCTCCTACTTTTGTTTCGTCATTACCAAAAGCTTTTGCCCTTATTTTAACTTCTATTTCTTCGGCAATTAAAGGATTGCCCGCCAAATATATTTTTGAATTATCTCTGCCCTGTCCCAATCTTTCACCTTTATAACTAAAAAATGCTCCTGCCTTCTCAATTATTCCATCGTTTACGCCCATGTCTATCAAGTATCCAAATCTGTCAATGCCTTGTCCAAATATTATTTCAAACTCGGCTTGTTTAAAAGGAGCGGCTACTTTGTTTTTTACAACTTTTACTCTTACTCTATTGCCTAAAACCTCATCGCCTCTTTTAACCGATTCAATTCTCCTTATATCCAATCTTACCGAAGAATAAAACTTAAGAGCAAGCCCTCCGGGTGTCGTTTCAGGACTTCCCCACATTACGCCTATTTTTTGTCTCAACTGATTTATAAATATTAGTGAAGTTTTAGATTTAGAAATATTGGAAGTAAGTTTTCTAAGCGCCTGACTCATAAGTCTAGCTTGGAGACCTACAAAAGAATCACCCATCTCGCCTTCAATTTCAGCCTTTGGGACAAGCGCTGCAACTGAATCGACAACAATAATGTCAACTGCTCCAGAGCGTATAAGCTTATCTGCAATTTCAAGTCCCTGCTCGCCTGAATCGGGCTGAGATATCAAAAGATTATCTATATCCACACCAAGTTTTTTTGAATACTCTGGATCCATAGCATGTTCCGCATCTATGTACGCCGCAATACCGCCAAGTTTTTGAGTTTCGGCTACCATACACAAAGCCAAAGTAGTTTTCCCTGAAGATTCAGGACCATAAATTTCCACTATTCTACCGCGCGGAATACCGCCGATACCTATAGCTATATCAAGAGGAAGAGCGCCTGTTGGTATGGAGTCAACTTGTTCTCTTGCATGCTTTTCACCAAGTCTCATAATTGCTTCTTTACCAAAATCTTTTTCAATCTGCGAAAGAGCTAAATCCAACGCTTTCAGTTTTTCATCTTTTGCCATAAAGTTTCCTCTCCATGCGAATCTATATTCTTACAATTTTATTCGACTTAACATTTCTAAATACATTTCGCGTATCGACAATAACCTTTGCTTCTTTTAGAACCCTCTCATAATCAATATTTGCATGATCTGTAATAACAACAACGGCATCATATTTGTTTAATCTCGAAAGAGATTTAATTGACGATAAAACTCGTCCACAACCACAACTCTTTATCACAGGGATATATGGATCGTAATAAGATAGTTTTACGCCTTTTTCAATTAAAATATTTATAATGTCAATTGCAGGAGACTCACGTATATCAGCAACATTCTTCTTATAAGCTACGCCTAAAACTAAAACTTTTGAATTTCTTAAGGCTTTAGTTTTTTTGTTTAGAGCGTCTGATATTGTTGAAACAACATATTCCGGCATTTTTGAATTCATTTCACCTGCTAATTCAATAAATCTCGAACAGAAATTTAGCGTTTTGAGTTTCCACGATAAATAATGTGGATCTAAAGGAATGCAGTGTCCTCCAATTCCAGGTCCAGGATAAAAAGGCATAAACCCAAACGGCTTCGTGGCGGCAGCTTCTATAATTTCCCAAACACTAATGTTAAGTTTATTGCACATCAACGCAACCTCATTGACAAGCGCTATATTTACAGCTCTAAAAGTATTTTCCAAAAGTTTTACCATTTCAGCAGTCTGCGTTGAAGAAACTTTATGCGCTTTTGTAAAAGAACCGTAAACAGCTGCAGCAAGATCTGTACACTTCTCACACAAACCGCCAACAACTTTAGGAGTATTTTTTATGCCGAATTTTTTATTTGACGGGTCAATTCTTTCTGGACTAAAAGCTAGAAAAAAATCTTCACCAGCGTTTAAGCCTGTTTCTTCAAGCATTGGCGTAACCAATTCGTCGGTAGTACCCGGATATGTTGTCGACTCAAGAATGATAAGTTGTCCTTTTCTCAAAGTTTTTTTAATGTTCGCTACAGCTTCTACTATATAAGAAACATCAGGATCTTTAGATTTGCGAAGAGGTGTGGGAACGCAAATAATAATAATGTCCATTTTTGCAAAGTTTTTAAAATCCAAAGTTGCTGAAAATTTTTTATTTGATACAAGTTCTTTCATGTCATTTGTGTCAACATCACCGATATAAGATTTACCTTTATTTATCATACTTACTTTAAATTCATCAACCTCAAAACCCATAACCTCAAAACCCTGTTTTGCAAGTTCAACAGATAACGGTAGTCCCACGTACCCCTGCCCAACAACACCTATTTTTGCAATTCTTGTGTTAATTTTATTTAGTAACTGTTTATGCATCGTCTCTCCACTTAAAGTTTAACATTCTTAAACCAATATTTATTTTCCAAATACCAGTCAACTGTCTTTTTTGTACCCTGATACAAAGAAACTTTTGGAGACCAATTCAAAAGTTTCTTTGCTTTATCAATATTTGCCCAAGTAGTAACTATATCGGCTTTATGGAACGGTCTATAATTGTATTTAGCTGTTTTATTTAAGTTTTTTCTATTAAATTTATCATAAACTGAGCTTATAAGGCTTATTTCCACCAAAATTAATAACCTCAAAACCAGTTTCTTTCAATGATTTTATTGTCCCCATTGCTATATCTTCAATATACGTAAAATCTCTGCTCTGAGAACCGTCGCCAAAAAGTTCAATTGGGGCACCCTCCATCAATCCATTTAATAAAGCGTATTACACTCATATCCGGTCTTCCTGCAGGACCGTAACAAGTAAAATACTGATGTCAAGTCTGTATAAATAATGATATGAGTAACACATCGCTTCAGCGCCTTTTTTAGAAGCGGCATAAGGGGATATTGGAGTATTTACAGCAAGAGTTTTCACAAAAGGCATTTTTTGCCCAGCATACAAAGAAGACGTTGATGCCAAAACAAATTTTTTTTCTTTTCTTTTGCAATATCAAGAAGGTTTAAAGTTCCCAAAGTATTTGCAAAAACATAGGTAAAAGGATTTTCAATACTATAACGCACTCCGGCTCTTGCAGCAAGATTTATTACTGATTCAAACTTACATTTCTTTGTTATTTTTTCAATATCTTCTTTAATTTCGATATCAGCTTTATAGAACTCAATATTTTTAATTTTTTGAGATTACCCAACCTATATTTTTTAACTCTCACATCATAATAATCATTGAGGTTATATATACCTATCACATTTTTGCCCACTTTAGCAAGTAGCTCGCAAACTTTACTGCCAATAAAACCTGCTGCGCCGGTAACTAAAACAGTCATAGTTGTGTATTCCTTTAAAAGTATGGTCTGTGGAGGATTGTATAAAATCTGACAATTTTTGTCATTTCACGACACCAACAAGAAACTGATGTATGCGTATCATTGCCAATGTGTCTTGTGCGCAATACCTTAATAAATTTTTTTTTGTTTCTTCTATCCTAGCATTATCATAAAGTCCCATTGCCATAAAAGCAAAAGCTGCGGCAGCATCTCCACCTTCTCCAATCTCCAACCCTGCATAACTCATTTCAGGAATTAACACAGGAAGAACCTTTTTAATAGATGAACGACCGCGGAAATTTATATCGTAATAATTTTTTCTAACTATCAACTCTAAATCAACAATTCTTTCAATTATTTTGTTAAGTTTATCGCTTAAATCAGGAAACATTGCCGAAAGTTTTGATACTGAAATACGTTCAGAATTTGCATAAGTTATAACGCTACCCTCTTCTCCAAGATATTCTATAAGTTTTTCCGCAATTTCGCGACGACAATCTTTTGTAATATCTGCTATGTATTCGTGATGATTCAAAATATTTCCCAAATTATCAGTTTTGTCTAACGAAAACTGCGTTAGAAGCTGCGTATGAGGAGCTATGTTTGGATAGAGAGGCATTATTGTGGTAACAAATTCAAAATCAAGATAATAGAACGGTTGCTTTATATTCTCTATTTCTATTTTTAAATTTTCAGACACGTAATTTGTAGTTGTTAAAACGCTGTTTTTAACAACTTTCTGCATTTCCGTAAGCTCAAAATCATCAGGAACTTTATCGATAGTATCCGCTCCTAACGCTATCAATTCTTCCATTGCAAGCATAGAAAGTCTTGGCAAATCAAAAATATGATTTTTTACATCTTTGCCCATACATCCATCAAACAAAGGACAATTTTTACAAGTCCTTTTTAAATATGGCTGAGGCATATTTTCAGACTCAATATCTTCAAAAGCTTTATCCGAAAGAGACAAAAACTCCTGAACTTTCAGTTCAACTTTTTCAGTACAATCAAGCTCCGTAAAAAGACGCGATATATCCATTCCTAAACGATAATAGTTTGACAAGTGAAGAACGCTCGTCTTGCATATCTTTATACCATATTTGGATAAAACCATCGCGCTAAACGACATGTCGCTAATATATTTAACTTTGTATTTGCTTCCTGATTTTACCTCAAATAAGCGCCACGAATTATCTTCAAGTCTTTGCAATATATCAGTTTTTACAGAAAAACCGCCGGCAACAAACTGGGCATCATAAATCGTTTTAATGTCAGTGTTTGAAATCAAATCTCTGATGTCTAATGTCGGATTACCAGCCTTAAGTATTTTTGCATTTACAGCATCAGGAAAAAGTTGACGAGACGCTTTATGAACATTTCTTCCTTCAAGAGTAAGAAGCTCGTTATTAAGTCCGGCAAGTCTTGGGAGCGCGCCTCTTTTTGTCATCCAACCCAAAGTATGACAGCTTAGGTAATTAATAAAAACTGTTTTATTTATGTATCCCATAACTCTAAACAACAAAGTTGCTTTTTAATCTCACTTTTTCATTTCAAATTTTAACTTTGCTTTCTTTAAATTCTTCATTATCGAGTAAGGCGCTTTCACTCTACCCATAACAGGTTTTTCTTTTTTATACGGACCGTGACAATCTGATCCGCCAGTTACGATAAGATTAAAATATTCCGCAATACTTAAAAATTTTCTAACTGCTCTTTCAGAGTGCTTTATATGCCAAGCTTCTATACCCATCAATCCGTCTTTTATAAGAGATTCAAACATATTTACATCACTATAATGGATGTAATACGGATGCGCCATAACAGGTATGCCCCCCACGCTTAAAATAAGCTTTATAGCATCACCAGCTGAAAGTGAATACTTGGAAACATATGCCGGTCTACCGTTAGCCAAATACCGTTGAAATGCTTCTTGGACACTTCCTACCAGTTTTTCTTCAACTAAAGCTTTGGCAAAATGTAATCTTCCTACGACACTATTGCCTGCATTTTTCACAAAGCTGTCATCTTTTAACACAGCGCCGTTTTTTTTAAGTTTTGCTAATATTTCTATTGCTCTATTGTATCTTGCTTGTTTAAAAACAGCTAAAGCTTCCTTTAATTTTTCAGATTTATAATCTATAAAATATCCCAAAATATGCATTTCGCTCTTTTGAGAATTCAAGATAATCTCCGAAGATAACTCAATACCCGGAACAACCTCAATGCCGATTTTAGCTGCAACTTGTATAGCCTCATCAATACCATCCACAGAATCGTGATCAGTTATACTTATTGCAGAAAGATTTACTTTAGAAGCATATTCAACAACTTCTTTTGGAGAAAACGTACCATCAGAATAAATTGAATGAATATGCATATCAACATATAAATCATTTGATTTACTGCTATCCATCAAAGAATCTCCAACGACAAATCAACGCTTTTTGAAATAAGACGAGCGCTTGCGATCTTTTCATCATTAAATTTTTTAAAAAGAGACAACTCTTCAACAACTGTCATGGAAATAAGCGCTTCATCATCGTGAAAAGAAAAAACTGCATCTGAATCATGTGGCAAAACGTTCGTGTTTAGAATAAATGTTTTCATTCACATCTCCCATTCTCTTTCTTATTATACTAAAATTTCACAATAGCAATACATCTTTCATATTTTTGTCAGACAAAATAAAGGTCGAGAAAAAGTCTCTCAGTTTTAAAAAACTAAGAGGCTTTCTTATTTACTATTAAACTACAACTTTAGAAACTCATTCTGGTTCTTACATCGAAGACAAGTACATCGTTTTTATTCTCTACATTGCCTCCCTGAGGATTTACAAAGTACTGTACAGAAGGAGATATTGTAAAATATTTGCTTGGCTCAAATTTATAATACAACTCAAGTTCTATTTCCGCGCCGTTTTTATATTTAGAGTCGTATTTTTAGGCATAAAGATTAAAAGTTGCTATTTTGATTTATTTTTAAAGATAGCACGTTGTGATATCTGTACTGATGTTTTAAATGTTTAAAAAGCCTTTAATTCAATGTCTTACAGCAGATATAAGAAAAGGTGTTGCAGAAAGAATTTCATCTTTGGTTTTATCGCTCTGATTTAAAAAATCAATAACAACTTTTTTACCGTTATTTTCAGCAATAGCAATAGATTGATACCCCCAGCGAGAAGGATTGCCTCTAATATACTTCTGCGGTATTAAAATCGAAGCGTCGCCGTCAACAATCAGATTAGAAACATACGAAGCGCCATCAGAGGAATATTTGTATAAAACTGCCTTATCCTTATATATTCTCAATGAATATTCCCATCCTGATTCTGTAGTCAAAAATCCATTTACACCAGAAAGCAGCGACGTTGAACCAGCGCCGTCAATATTGTTAAGATCTATGTAAAAATCTATAAAAGCGATGTTATCATCCCACTTATCATCTTTAAATGAAAAATTTATTTTAATATTATTGTCTCTTGCAATAACTTGTATAGACTTTAATAATCCGTCATTGTATATTGAGATTCCATCCGAAATCAGTTCAACCGAAGTTTGTTTGTTTGATGATATAGAAATATTTTTTTTATCAGAATAAACATAGGACTCACTAATCTTATTTTCCACCAATTCAAAAGCGCCTAAAAGACGATAGATATTATCATATGCAGCGTCAAACATTCTTTTTCCATTAGATACGCCAGAAGATACATCTTTCAATAAGTTATAGTTACACAAATAAATTAATTCGCTTCTGGCATTGTTATATACGTATTCTTTAAAATTAGAAGTATTAGTATAATTGACAATTAAATTTGCCGCCGAAAAAAGTTTGTCCATTATCATTTTATTTATTGCAACTTGTTTAAAATTTACAGTTTTCTGCTGAAGCAAATCGCTCTTGACTTTAGATACATACATAGGCGTTGCAGGATATATATATTTACTATTATCAAAAGTAGTAATCAAATACTCCATTAACATCACATTTTGCAGATGCTTCTTCGTAAGCAGTACAGGAATAATATCTTCCGGCTTTGATTCAAGCCACTTCATAACATCTGTTTGATTGTAAGGAAAATCTTTGTATAAAGAAAATATCGTAATGCCATCAACGACATAAGCGCCACGCGCATTTTCTTCCAAATTATCCACATTAATCCATGACAATTTTAATCTTGCAAAATAATACAGTACGTCATACGACATCTCTGCGCAATTTAAAAAAACACAGGAATTGCCTTTGTTTGTATTACTTTCAAAACGAGTTAAATTATTTACAACGTATTCTTCAAAAATTCTATGCCTTTGCGATTTAGATAATTCTACATTTGAAAGCATGGCAAATATCGGCAAAACAGGCTCCGGGTTAAAAGAAAGAGCGGCCTCTATTTTGCCATACGAAATAAGCTCTTCTAAATTTTCAGGAATATTTACCGCGTCATTAACAGGAACATTCATACAAAAACGATTTGACAACAATATTTTATCAACAACAACATTTGATATATCAGAAGTTTCTGCAAAAAAAACCACGTACCTCTTTGCAACGCAAAAAGATGAAGAGCTTAAAAACATAAGTAATACAACATAAATAATTTTTTTCACAACAGCTTAGCGAATTCAAGTTGCTAATGCAACAATAGAATCAAGAACCTCCTGAGATGTAAGATAATTTAGACGTTTTCTTGGCATATTATATTAAACCAATTTTCTATAGTTATAACATCGCTCGCAGGTATTTTATCAAAATTGATTGCCTTAGGCAAAAACCGCCCTTATAAGACCATTAGTGTTTTCACCGCTTAACAGTACTACTACTTCATCGCATTCTTCTCCATTTAATCTTTGATATTTTTTCATCCTTTCATTTTACTAGTTCTATCCCTATCATATATCAGCATTATTCCCTTTGCTAATAAAGACTAACTGCTGTTACTTAACTTTCTCTTTGTTTATAAAGACAAAACTACAACAATAAGGATTAACATCTTTTTCTTGCTTGCGCAAACTTCTGTGGGTGTTTCATTAGCAACTTGAACTTGGGCATGAACATGATGCGATTGTTTTAATCAGAAATTAACTTATTACAGTACAAACTACGGAAATGGCGTTTTATGTTTACATCAAGTTTCATAAGGATACCATGTGGAAAAAAACCAATTGCGAAGTCTATTGTAAAACTTTGAAATAACTGGTGACGCTAAAACGGTTAAAACGGTCAAGTCAGAAGAAGCGTAGGAATGCACGTTATAAAAGAAGCGCGAGGGTTCCTTTGAAGAATTTTAAAAAGGCAATAAGTAGGTTGTAACGTTTGGTTTAGTATTAAGTTCCTGCTGGAGAGACAGCACAAATTTAGGGCGAAAGGATGATGATAACACAGTAGAATAATAACTAACACAAGTCAATAGCGAACTCAAGTTGCTAATGCGACAGTAGTGGCGGAAGGTACCGGGCTAGTATTGTAGAAGTTTTCTTACAAAAACTCAATGGCAATCACCTAAACGCACCTGAAGTTTTCATATTTTCTTGTAAATTAGAAAATTTGATATAATACGAATATGGGCAGACATATTCAGGATCTATTAAACTCTTAGAAGGTTTAAATTGACATAATCGAATTGATATAATAGTGGCGGCTACATTTGCTGGCAGAAAGGTTTGAAACAGAAAGATTTAAGGGTAGAAAGAAGACAAAGATATTTGATTGAATTTTGATTGTTTTGGTTGTATAGTCTTTAAGGTTGAAATGTTAAAAGTAAGGGATTAAAGCTGATTTGTTAAAAATTTTGATTTGATATAATCACAACAGTTGTATTTGGTGAAATGATACAATCTCACATTTGATTTGGTATAATTGGTTTTCTTATAAATGCAAAACAAAAAAAGTGGCGCTAAAATAAAAGAGGAAAGTTTCATTCGTGAAGCGATACATAATTCACATTCCCCTTAATCTCTAAGTCTAAAATTTATCAAAACCTATAGATAGAAACAAAAGAGGAAATAGTATGATGACATCACTCTTAAAAGGAAGACATAATATGATGACATTACGTTTAAAAAAATATGTAAGCTTGTTTGTTTGCCTTTCTCTGCTCCTTTCGGCATGCTCGCCCGATAAATCTAGCAAAGCTAGCGGGTTCACTAGAAACACTGAAGTTGGAGAAGACTCTGTAGAAGAAATAGACAATTATGTGCCGAGCGCTGGAAATAATAATGACGTCCATCCGGTTAGCTTCTGGAACCGTGAACTCGGGAAAGTCGGAGGATTTAGCGTAACGCCCAAACGAATAACATGGACAACTGTCATAGGGGGAGGAGTCCTTCTATTTGTAGGATATAAAAGCCATAAGTGGCGAAAGAAGCCTTCAACACCAATAGACACGACGCCACGACAAAGTGGTTACAAACTATCAACAACAACATCATCAGTAGCATCAGCATCACCAATATCATCATCGTTATCATCGTCATCACCAGTGTCACCATTAACATCGTTATCATCACCACCGGTGAAGGCGACGGCGGAGCAAGTGGAGGCGTTGAAGGAGGCGAAGATGGCGGCGAAGGGGGCGGTGGTGAATATAGCGGCGATGGAGTTAGAGTTGTTGGAAAGGCATATAAAGTCTTCGCTGTTTTCGGAGGAGACGAATGTGAGGATAAAGGAGCAAGTGTCTAATGCGTTGAAGGAGGAGAGGAAGAAGTTGGTGGCAGAGGCAGAGAAGAGTACGGGGGAGAGGGTGGTGGCGGCGGCGACGTCGATAAATGAGGCGAGGGTGGCGCAGGCGGAGATGTTGGTGCGGAGGGATGCGGAGGTGGAGGTGACGGCTGTGGCGGCGGCGAAGACGCCAGGGGCGTGGACGCGGGCGTTTCAGTCGTTGGAGGAGAGGGCGTTGAATATATTATCAATACGTCTGCCAAATGAGTTCAAGGCGCGTACAGAGGCGGTGAATGCGGTGGCTGATCTGGTGGCGAGGTTGCCGGAGAATGTGGTGCTACCGGCGAAGGCGGCGGCGTCTAAGTTGGCGGTAGCGGTGATGGTAGAGGTGAAGTGGAGGCTGATGTCGAATGAGCCGTCGGGGGCGTTGTCACCGGCGACGATGGCGGCGATGAAGGCAATTGTGAATTTGGGACTGCCAGAGTTGGAGAAGCAGGAGCTGACGTGGGCGGAGATAGTGCTGAAGAAGATGGCGGTGGCGGCGGAGAAGGGGTGGAATCCGAAGGAGTGGAATCCGAAGGAGAAGACTAGTTCGTCTTCCAGCTCCTCTTCCAGCTCGTCATCATCGTTATCACCAGTGTCACCATTATCATTAACATCGTCATCGCCA
>NZ_JAIXMZ010000042.1:0-11725 GCF_020328025.1 Candidatus Endomicrobiellum pyrsonymphae
TGAAAATCTTTCGTTGTTGCATGCTCCTTTCTTGTTAGGATTAATTGCAGGCGGATCTGTAATTTACTGGTTTACAGGCGCTTCTAATCATGCTGTAACAAGCGGAGCGTATAAAGCGGTAGAGTTTATTAAAGGAAATATTAAACTCGATGGTACAGCAGAAAAAGCTTCGATTGAAGATTCTAAGAAAGTTGTTGAAATTTGCACAAAATATGCTCAGAAAGGCATGATAAATTTATTCATGGTTGTTTTCTTTACGACACTTGCATTTGCATTTATTGAACCTTATTTTTTTATAGGATACCTTGTTTCAATAGCGTTGTTTGGTTTGTTTCAGGCTATTTTTATGGCAAATGCCGGCGGGGCATGGGACAATGCTAAGAAATACGTTGAAGTTGATTTGCGTGAAAAGGGAACGGAATTGCACAAAGCTACAGTTGTTGGCGATACAGTAGGAGATCCTTTCAAGGATACTTCTTCTGTCGCGATGAATCCTATAATTAAATTTACAACGCTTTTCGGACTTCTTGCGCTGGAGCTCGCGCTAGCTCTTTCTACAAAAGGCGCATTGAATGCAGTACTTGCAACGATATTCTTTATTATTTCAGTTATATTTATAGTAAAATCATTTACAGATCTAAGGATAAAAGAAGAAAGGTAATTTTAGTATGGAAAAAGGTGAATGTTTATAGGACGACGGCATTCGTTGTCTTGAATTCATTCTAAGCGCTTGATGCCGGCTGGATTGCTTTGTCATTTCGTTCCTTGCAAAGACATCGTTGGAGCAATTTAAAGCGAGTTGACTAATAATATAAAGAAGGATTTCGTATGAACAATATTGAGCAGATTATTAAAGAAGCCGTTGAAAAGATAAAAAATGCAGATATTAAGGCGCTTGAAAACCTGAAAGTTGATTACTTAGGAAAAAACGGTGTTTTAACGCAGATTTTAAAGTCTTTGTCGCAGTATTCTGTTGAAGATAAAAAGAAAATAGGAGCGCAGGCAAACAGGGCAAAAAGCATTATTGAAAGCGAAATTGAGAATAGAAAAATATTTCTTAAACAAGTTTTGCTTGACGAAAAAATGCAGAAAGAAAAGCTTGATTATTCGCAAAGTTTTTACTTCCCATTTCCAAAAGGGCATTTTCATCCGGTTGCGCAGACAATACAGGATATAATCGTTGTTTTTAAATCGCTTGGGTTTTCAGTTGTCGAAGGTCCAGAAATAGAAACTGATTGGTATAATTTTGGAGCTTTAAATATACCTGAAAATCATCCTGCAAGAGATACGCAGGATACTTTTTATCTTGATGGTATGAAAAATTTACTCAGGACGCACACTTCGCCCGGGCAGATTCATACAATGGAACAACATCAACCTCCAGTAAAAGTTATTGTTCCGGGTAGAGTTTATAGGAACGAAGCTTCAGACGCCTCGCACTCTGCAACTTTTCATCAAGTAGAAGGGCTTGCTGTAGATGAAAATATAACGTTTGTAGATTTAAAAGCAGTTCTTACTGATTTTGCGCGTAAGTTTTTTGTATCAGAATTAGACATACGTTTCAGACCGTCGCATTTTCAATTTACAGAACCGTCGGCAGAAGTTGACATGCGGTGTATGTTGTGCGGAGGTAAAGGTTGCAGAGTATGTAAAAATTTAGGCTGGATTGAAATATTAGGTTGCGGAATGGTGCATACAAACGTTCTAAAAGCTGTTAAATACGATGCGGACAGATATACGGGTTATGCCTTCGGAATAGGCGTTGAAAGGATTGCGATGTTAAAATATGGAATAGACGATATACGTTTGTTTTATGAAAACGACTTGCGATTTTTAAAACAATTCTAAGTTGCAATACTATTTTTGAGGAATTAAAATGAAGATATCATATAATTGGTTGAAAGAGTTTGTTAATTTTGAGCTTAATCCGCGAGAACTTGCCTCCGTACTTACTTCTTTAGGCATCGAAACTTCTGTTACATTAGGCGGATGCGGCTGGACTAGCGTTTATACTGTAAAAGTTTTAGATGTTCAAAAACATCCTGATGCAAATAAACTTTTTTTGTGCAGAGTAAGCGATGGAATGCAGGAATATTCCATAGTATGTGGAGCAAAAAATATTGCTGTTGGACAGATAGTTCCTCTTGCAAAAGTCGGCGCAACGCTTCCCGGAAAATTTGAAATAAAAAAATCAAAAATAAGAGGCGTAGAATCCGAGGGTATGATATGTTCTGAGGAAGAACTTGGTTTTAAGGCAGAATCTGATGGAAATATTTTAGTTCTTAGCGAAAATACAGAAATCGGCGCCCCTTTAGAAACAGTTTTAGATAATATCGATTCTATTCTTGAAGTAGAAATAGCAACAAACAGAGGCGATTGTTTAAGTCATTTGGGGGTAGCAAGAGAGATTGGCGCCAAGTTGCGCAAAATAGTGTCAATGCCTATAATAAAAAGTTTTAATGCGCCACAGTTAAACTGTGTTGAAGTAAAGTCTAATTTGTGTTTACGTTATATAGGCTGCATTATATCGGGAGTAAAAGTGGGATCGTCTCCGAAGTGGATGATTGACGTTTTAGAAAAAAGCGCAATAAGATCTATCAATAATGTTGTTGACATAGCTAACTATGTTATGGTAGAGCTTGGTCAGCCTCTGCATGCTTTTGATGTAGCAAAACTTAATTCAAAAAAAGTTATCGTAAGACAAGCGAACGATTCTGAAAAAATTACCGCTCTTGACGGCAAAGAATATAAACTTGATTCCGACATGCTTGTAATAGCAGACAATCAAAATCCGATTGCAATTGCCGGGATAATGGGTGGAGAATACTCCGGTGTTGATGAGAAAACTGAAACCATATTTTTGGAAAGCGCAATTTTTGATGCTACGTCGGTAAGAAAAACTTCTAAAAAATTAAATCTTTCAAGCGATTCTTCTTACAGGTTTGAAAGAGGTTTAGGCTGGGATATAGCAGATTTTGCTTTGTGGAGAGCCGTAAATTTGATAACGGAGATTGCCGGTGGAAAAATGGAAGCAAGAGAAGATTTGCAGACCGTTAAATATGCAAGAACAAATATTGCTTTAAGGGTTGAAAGAGTGGCAAAAGTTTTAGGATATATTGTTGAGGACGATGAAATAGCTGAAATTTTAAGATTTCTCGGAATAGATTTGCAGCCTCGTGGCGAGATTCTTCTTTGTACGGTTCCGTCTTGGCGCAACGATATAAAAGAAGAAGTAGATCTAATTGAAGAAATAGTAAGAGTCAAAGGGTATGACGCTGTACCCGCGTTAAAAAAGCATACAGATTATAATAAATATACGTTGAATAATTCGTTCCTTTCAAAAGTTGTTGAAGATTTTAGAGCCAAACTAAAAGGGCTTGGCTTTAGCGAAGCCTTAAATTACAGTTTTTCAGAAATTTCAGAACTGGAAAAGTTCGGTTTAAAATATTATTACAAAATAGCAAATCCGATATCAAAAGAAAATGAAGTTTTAAGGCCTTCTTTGTTGCCGGGATTGTATAAAAACTTAACACTTAATATTGGTCATGGCGCTGAAACTGTAACTTTGTTTGAGTATGGTAAAATTTTTAACGAAATGGGTGAAAGAAAAACTTTTGCAGGAATAATGTACGGCAAAATATGGCAGGAGTGGTGGAAATGGTTGGAACAAAAAATCAGTCCGAAATATGATTTTTATTTTGGTGGTGGCATAATCAAAAGTGTTTTGCCGTCTGATGAATTTGTAATTTCTGAAAATTTAACCCTGTATAATTATTATCACAGCGGTAAAACTGCAGCCATTATGCACAGAGGAAATGTTATAGGACAGTTTGGCGTTTTAAAACCGTCAATTACAGAAGACATGAAAGATGACGTTGTTTATTTTGAAATTGATTTGGAATCTATTGAAAAAGTCTGTGTTGACATCCACCCCACCTATAAAGCATTTTCAAAACGACCTGTAGTAAAAAGAGATATTTCAATAACTGCCGACAAAACTTTACAGCTTGCGAAAATAGAAAAGGTTATTAAAGATATTATGAATACGGGTTTTATTTTAAGAGAATATTCTTTGGTTTCCGTATATGTAGATGAGGAAAAATTAGGCGCGGAAAAAATAAGTTATTCCTTCAGATTGTCTTACAAAAGTGACAATAAAACATTGACAGATGAAGAAGTTAATAACGACATGAATACTCTTTTGCAAAAACTCGATGCAGAGCTTGGTGTTAAACTAAGACAATAAAGACATTGTTAGTAGTTCCTATTTCTTGCTGTGATTCTCCTTTCACTGAAATGAGTGGCAATGCCAACGGCATTGACTGGGTATTGGTGTTGGGCAGTCCCCGGGCAAAAACATTCTGGGATAAACTCTGCCCGTCGGGATATTAATATGAAAATGAGAGAAAGGTTATTTGGCAAACATAATTTTAAAAAGATAGTGTCTAACGCTGATTTTAAGGAAGACAGCGTTAGAGAAATTATAGTTTTGCCTATTTTAAAAGAACTTGGATATAGCGATGAAAATATAATACGCAGTAAAACTTTACGGCATCCTTTCTTAAAGATAGGAAGTAAAAAAAGACCTGTAAATCTTGTTCCCGACTATGTACTGAAAGTAGGTGATAGCTTTGCTTGTGTATTAGAGGCAAAAGCTTCAAATCAAAAGATTATAGATAACGAAAACGTAGAACAGGCGTATAGTTATGCGGCGCATCCAGAGATAAGAAGTTCGTATTTTGCGTTGTGCAACGGCATAGAATTTTCATTGTATAGGACTTCTGATAGCAGTAGTCCTATTTTATATTTTAATATGGAAGATATGGATAGAAATTGGGATAAGTTGCGACTTTTGTTATCTCCGGACAGTTTCCAAAGTGGGAAGCGATATGTTTATGAAGTAAGGGAAGACGTGTTGCGCAATGCTACGGATTTTAGCAGTGATAACAATAGATTTGATTATGCCAACAGACCTTTGCTCGAAGAGATACCTGTAAAGAAACGAGCCGCAAAGCGTCATTTTGGAGTACACGGATATTTTACGAAACAATCGTGGAATGTTGTAGCTGAATACATAAAGAATTTTAGCAGACATGGGGATTTAGTGTTAGATCCTTTTGGCGGCAGTGGCGTTACTGCGATTGAAGCTATGATGAATGGTCGAAGAGCGATAAACATAGATTTAAATCCTATGGCTATATTTCTAGTAGATTCGCTTATAGCGCCAGTGAAACAATCTGAGTTATCACAAGCGTTTGAAGAGGTAAGAGACGAATATGTAAAGAAAGAACCTAAAAGTGAAGAAGAGATTAAGAAAGCTATAAAGAAGTATCCAGGACCAAAGAAACTGGTATTGCCAAAAGGTTCGGATGTGAACACTGTTGATCAACTTTTTAGCGAGAAGCAGTTGATCCAACTTGCGCTACTAAAATCTATTATTTTGAAGCAGAAAGATGAAAATATAAGAAAATCGTTGTTACTTATGTTTTCTGGAACAGTAACTAAGATAAATCTTACAGCGCACACAACAATGCCTGGCGCTTCTGAAAGTAGTATGGGAGGAACAGATGCTGCAGCTTTTAGATATTATAGGTACAGAATTTCGCCAAAGATAACAAAGATTGATGTAATACGATGTTTTGAATCTCGCTATCAAAAAATATGCGCTGCAAAAAAAGAAATGGAATATTTCATCAATGACAAGACTATTTCAAATGCGCAGACTATCAAAGGCACTGCTGTTGATTTGTCTTTTTTACGCAATGAAAGCATAGATTATATTTATACCGACCCGCCTTACGGCAAAAAGATACCTTATTTAGATTTATCCGTAATGTGGAATGCGTGGTTAGATTTGGAAGTGACGGAGGAAGATTATAAGCAAGAGGCAATAGAAGGCGGAGAACATAAAAAGAGCAAAGAAGATTATAACAATCTTATGGCGAAAAGTATAAAAGAGATGTATCGCGTTTTAAAATTTGACAGATGGCTTTCTTTTGTATTTGCGCATAAGGACCCTGAGTTTTGGCATTTAATTGTTGATACCGCCGAGTCTTGCGGGTTTGAATATATCGGCGCCGTTCCGCAAAAAAATGGGCATAGTAGTTTTAAGAAAATACAAAATCCATTTACCGTGTTATCAGGGCAATTGATAATTAACTTTAGAAAAGTAAGAAATCCAAAAATAATAATGAAGGCTAATTTGGGGATGGAAATATCGGATACGGTCATGCAAACGATAGAAGGGATAATAGCAAAAAATAACGGCGCTACTTTAGAACAAATAAACGACGAACTGATAATTAAAGGATTAGAATTAGGATTTTTAGATTTATTAAAAAAAGAGTATTCGGACATTACGCCGTTGCTGCTAGAAAGTTTTGATTATAATGAAGATACTAAGATTTTCAACATAAAGAAGAATTCAAATTTTCAAACGCATATAGACGAGAGATTGAGAGTAAGATACTATTTAATAAGCTATTTGAGAAGAATGGAGCGGGAAAATATGGTCGTTACGTTTGACGAAATAGTTATGAAAATATTGCCTTTGTTAAAGAACGGAACTACTCCCAAGCATCAGACTATATTAAATGTTTTAGAAGACGTAGGTCAACGCGTTGACGACAACGGATGGAGATTAAAGCAATCCGGACAGTTGTCTTTGGACAAACTATTTTCAGTGTGATAACAGATAGCGCTGAAACAATGGTATCACTGTAGTTAAAAGTCAATATTTAGGAAAGTAAAGTGCTAATAAAGAAAGATAAATCCATAATACAAAATTATTTTGAAGACAATTCCGGCGTTGGAGGTTCTAACGCCGATTTTGTTGCAGTAGTGGAAACTGAAGATGATATTCCATCGTTTCTTTCTGAAATGTCTAAGACAAACACGCCCGTAACCGTTGCAGGGGCGCTCACCGGTAATACTGCCTCAGGTCTTGCGTTTGGCGGCGCGATATTGTCTTTAGAAAAACTTAATAAAATAGGCGAAATAGAAAGAGTTGATGATAGTAATGCTGTTATCGTCGTTCAATCTGGCGCTAAAACTAACGATATAAAATTAAAAGCCTATGGCGCAGGTTGGATGTATCCTCCGGACCCTACTGAAAAAAACGCGTCCATTGGTGGCAATATTTCAACTAACGCTTCAGGAGGTAGAGGCTTTAAATTTGGCGTAACAAGAGATTATATTAAGGCTTTAAAAGTTGTTTTTTCAGACGGTTCTATTAGTTTTGTTGAAAGGGGAAAATATTTTGCCGATGGAAACGGCGCGATAACTTTTGATACAAATAAAGGCAAAAAATGTACAATGCTTCCTAGATATCATTTACCTGTTATAAAAAATGCAGCTGGATATTATAATTATACTAAAGCAGATTTGGTGGACGTTTTTATAGGTTCAGAAGGCACTATTTGTGTTATTGTTGAAGCTGTTTTAAAACTTATTCCACATTTTAAAGAAGTTTTTGGCGGAATAGTATTTTTTGAAAAGCGAAATGACGCGTATGAATTTGTAAACAAAATAAAAACAATATCAAAAAAAACAAAAGAAGGATGTTTAAAAAATTCAATCAGCGCGATGTCTTTAGAGTATTTTGATAAAAATGCCTTACTCCTTATAAGAAACGATTATCCTATTATTCCTGAAAATATTGAAGCAGGTATTATGTTTGAACAAGACGTATATGAAGATAATCAAGAAGTTTTAACGGAAAAATGGGTTAAAGTCATTGAGAGTAGCAATATAGATTTAGAAAAAATTTGGTTTGCTTCTACTGTCGAAGAGCAAGAAAAGTTTAGAATTTTTAGACACAGAATTCCTGAACGTGTAAATGAAATGGTAAAAAAGAATAAAATTCCTAAAGTTGGCACAGATTTTGCCGTACCCGAAGGCAAACTTCCAGAGATTATTGATTTTTGCGATAGAGAATTCGCAAAAGCAGGCGTTTTTAATTTAACTTTTGGGCATATAGGCGAAAATCATCTGCATGCAAATATTGTAGCTGCAAGCAAAGGAGAGTACGAAAAGTGCAGACAGGTGTATGCGAATATTGCCGGTAAAGTTGTTGAACTTGGAGGTACGGTTTCAGCAGAGCATGGAATAGGGAAACTCAAACATATTTTCTTAGAAAAGATGCTTGGCGAAGAAGGTTTTAAAGAAATGGCTAAATTCAAAAAAAGCTTTGATGAATCAGGAATTTTAGGGCAGAATAATATCTTTCCTAAAAAATATATTTTACTATAAAGGTGATGTGTTTTATGAAAAAATTTTTATTAAAGCAGTGCGTTGCGCTTGTCTTTGTTATCATTGCAGGTTTGAGTGTGTGTTTGGGAACAAACATTGATTCTTCCGATATTTATGCAGGACTTGGACTTCCGTCTGATTCAATACCACTGATGCAGAAAGTGCGCAAAGGCGTTCTTCCAAATGGTATTAAATACTACATTCTTAAAAACAACAAACCTGAAAACAGAGCGTTTTTAAATCTTGTAGTAAATGCGGGATCAGTGTTGGAAAAGGATGATGAGCAAGGTCTTGCTCACTTTGTAGAACATATGAGCTTTAAAGGCACAAGAAGATTCCCTAAAGGAGAGCTATTAGACTATTTTCGTTCTCTGGGGATGCGTTGGGGCAAGGATGATAACGCATATACGTCCCTTGATGAAACGGTTTATCACATTGACGTTCCCATTGTAACTGACAAGAAGGGCGCAAAACAAATTCCAGATAAAATTCTTAACATACTTGATGACTGGACATGTTTTGTTATGTTCAATCCGGAAGATGTTGAGGATGAGAGAAATGTTGTTCTTGAAGAAGTAAGAAAGATAAAGGATGCAAATGCTAGGTTGTGGTTGTATAAAGTATATCCTGCTCTTTATCATGGATCGCCATATTCAAATCGTTTGCCGATAGGATTATCAGAAATTATTCGGAGCGCGCCTGCGTCACGATTAAAAAATTTTTATAAGACATGGTATCGTCCTGATAACATGGCATTAGTCATTGTTGGAGATTTTGATGATGTCGCTTTGGAAAAGTCGTTACCCTCTTATTTTCATGCGCCTGCGCCAGATACGTTATTGCAACGACCTGTTTACGATCTTCCTCTTCCTCAGAAAGGACGTATGGATGTGGAAATTTTTACGGACTCAGAACTGTCCTATGTTTATACGGGGCTTTATTACAAGAGAATGCCAAAACATATAACAGACGACTTTGCTTCTCTCCGCGAAGGACTCATCGACTCTCTTATAGAGAGTATGATTGCTCAACGTTTCGCGGATGAAGCTGACAAGGTAGGCGCCCCATATGCAGGGGCGGGGGCGCATAATGAAAGAGCAGCGGCAACTTCTCGCTTCTATGTCTTAGGCGCACAAGCGAAAACAGGGAATACAAAAGATACAATTAAAGCCTTGTTGGAGGAAAAAGAACGTATTTTACGTTATGGCTGGACAGATGCAGAGATTGAGAGAGCAAAACGTTCGTTGCTTTCCTATTTTGAACGCCTGCAAGCTGAAACACGCCAAGAATCTTATGACTATGCGCAAAAATTTACCAACCACCTGCTTGGAAAAGGGGAAAGGGTGCTAGATGATGAATGGATGTTTCTTGTGGCGCAAAAACTGGTTCCTCTTATTACGGCTAAGGATTTAGCGGAGGCAGCGCAAAATTATTTTGTTGATGATGATCTTACTCTATTTGTGCTTGCGCCTGAAACAGAGAAGCTTCCTTCAAAGATGGAAATCCGTAAAATAGTTAATAGTACGAAAAAAATGAAGATATTGCCTCCAAAATCTGAAGTATTTGACGATCAACTTGTAAGAAAAAACCCTACACCGGGAGCTATTTTGAAGGAAACAACAGATAAAGAAACGGATGCTATTGTATGGGAATTGAGCAATGGAGCAAAAGTGGTGTTAAAGCAAACTATAAATAAAGATAATGAAATTGCTCTATATGCGTTGGCTAAGGGTGGAACAACATCCAGTTCAATCGAAGATATTATGTCCGCAAGACTTGCTCCAGAAATGTCTTCAGCAAGCGGTGTAGGCGATTATTCTCGCCAGGAGCTTCATAAAAAACTTGCAGAAAAACAAGCATCAATTTTCTTTTGGATTGGGACTTTTACACGCGGTTTTGATGGATTATCAACAATTAAAGATGTTAAAACTCTTTTTGAACTGCTATATCTAGATTTTACTCAGCCAAAAATGGATTCTGATGCAGTTAAAATTTTGCTTTCACAATACAAAACTTATCTTGCAAATCAAGATATAAATCCGGAAATTTCCTTTTCAAAAGAGGTTACAAAAACTATTCACGGGAATAGTCCGTATTTTAACGAGCCGGAGATTTCTGATCTTTCAAAAGTAAACGAAATTGCCGCTCTAAATTTTATAAAAAAATCTTTAAATCCGTCGGACTACACGTTTGTTTTTGTTGGAAATATCGATATTAAAAAGATTAAACCATACGTTGAAACGTATTTAGCTTCTATTCCGAACGGAGAAACATGGGACATGGCGATTGATAGTATTATACAGCCGGAAGTTGTTGCTGAGAAAAAAGAAATTTATAAGGGAAAGGAAAATAAGAGTCTTGTATTCATGTCTTGGATTATAAGAGAAAAATACTCTCAGGAGTTGGATGCTGAAGCTAGTATATTAAAGGAATACATGAATATTATTCTTGTGGAGAACATTCGTGTAAAGCTTGGTGGCACATATTCAATTTCTAGTGATTTATCGTTATTACACTTTCCATACGATGAGCTGAAGCTTGAAATACACTTTTCGTGTGATCCAAAAAGGGTTGATGAACTTGTTGCTGCTGTTGAAAAAGATATAAAAACTGTTGCAGCAGGAAATATTGACAGAGATACTTTTGCAAAAGCCAAGAGAGCTTGTGAAAAATTATGGGAGAAAGCTGTGCAGGATAATGATACCATCGCAGGATCTTATGCTTATTCAAGTGTAATATACAACTCTTCGCTCAGTCGCATAAATAAATGGCCTTCTCTTTACAAAGCAGTAATTCCTAAAAATTTAGAAGATATGGTCAAAAAGCTCTTGAAAAACAGTAATTTTCAGGTAGTTCTGTATCCGGAGAAATAGTATCGCGTCTTCAAGTTTTTCTATCATTAGCAGTCCAAATAGATACTATTAATAATATAATCAAATCGCTAATCTTTGGTTGATTTTAGATTGAAATGTTAAAAGTAAGGGATTGAAAAAGTAAGGGATTAAATTTGTATAATGACAGTAGTTATAACTGATTATTTAAAAGAGTACGAAGATAGAGTTTAGATTTTGAAGAACAAAATAAGAAGGGTTTAAAGAGTCTGGACTACAAGAACGGAATGGTATTTAGAGTGATTAATTTCAAGAAGATGGTAAGCGTAGTTGTAGTATTTAGTTTGGTATTGAGTTCATGCGGAGGGAACAAGAATGGTGGGGGCGACGGCGGTGCTGGGAGCGGAGTAAATGGGCTAGGAAGGAATGTAGAGTTGAGTATATTTGAGAACGACATTAAAACCGTTGGGAGGGCAGGGGATGTAGTGCAAGATGGATCGACTATGAAGCTGGTTGGTAGTCGGTTTGAAAAGTGTGACCTTGACAGCGCCGTTGGTGGGAAAGAGGAAGTAGTATGTGTGAATAAGGGAAGTACCTCGACTGTTAGGTTTAAAAGCATGAAATATGGTGATGAGCTTCTTGAA
>NZ_JAIXMZ010000043.1:0-11244 GCF_020328025.1 Candidatus Endomicrobiellum pyrsonymphae
ATTATGAAAAAACAAATTTTTAGTTTTTTCATAATCAAAACTCCTGAAAATCTCGCTCGGATTAGATCATATTTTGCCAACTTAGAGTCAAACACATGTAGAATATCACAACATAATGCGCATTTTAGGAATTTTTAAAGTAGTTGCGAATAATGAATAGACCTCATCATCCTTTTCATACCAGAAGATTTTACCAAAAACAAAGTAGAGATTCAATTTCATATAAAATCCCGCAACATATTGCGCATTTTAGGAAATTCAAAGATGTTATTGCTCTCACAGACGTTACCACAAACTCCTACGGACAAAGAGGATTTGCCGGTATTTCTGTTGCTGCGTCGCATGTTGCGGGGACCGCCGCTCTATTGTTAAGTTTTAGATACTACGCTTAAATAAAATATCGCTAAATTTAAAGAAAAAGTTGTTTCTTATACTAGACAAATACAGTCTTTCCCAGATAATACTTATGGCAAAGGCAGGCTTGTTTTAAATACGTATATTATTCCGTATAATCATGTTGGCGAGTTTGTATGTTATCCAAATCCTGTAAGTATAAGTGAAAAAAGTTATATAAAAATAACAAATTCCCACTTCGATACGACACTGATATACATTACGGTTTATACAGTTGTAGGCGAATTTGCAAAATCTTTTGATGCGAGCGATTTAAAGGAAGACGCTACAATCAAGAAGAGACTGCTAAAATGTGATTTGCGAAATCAAAGCGGAGATCAAATTGCTCATGGTGTGTATTTTGTAAGCATCAAAACGCTTCTTGGCAATAATCAAATCTGAAAAATCGCTCTTCAAAAATGAAAGTCTTTGTTGTCATGCTGAAAGAGCAAAGCGACTGAAGCATCTAAAGGAATGGATTCTTCGCTTTATTTAGACAAAAGAAATTATTGTAAAATATTTCGAGCGTTTTATTCAAATTTAAATCCTGCATAAAGCGTTATTGTTGAACATTTTGCATCTTTATTACAAGTCAAATTGTTTGTGGCATAAACAGCTTCAATTACCAAAACATTTATACTTACGCCAAGTCCTACGCCACAGTACAGTCCTGCATTTGTGGAGATTTTTCCCATACCTTCAAACATAGGAGCACTGACTCCAATTTTTGGCGATAAGAATGCATAATTATTGTCGAGTCCAAAACACGGCGTGCGTATTTTTGCAGCCACAAAAAGAGGTAAAAAAGAAGTATTGCCATGCACATCTTTATCTTTAAACTTCCTAGGCAGATCGTAGGCTACTCCTCCTCCTAATGCAAAAACATTGTTGAGATATTGAAAGTACTCAAATCCTCCTGAAATACCGAGATTTGTATTATGATCCCTATATAGACTGTAAGGCTGAAAGCCAAGTTTTAAGATAAATTCTCTATCATATTTTGGTTTTGCCGCACATACAAAAGATGTCATTGTTGAAACTAAAATCAAAACTGTTAATACTTTTTTCATTTTTCCCCCTAATGCAGTCTGTTGCATCCAACGCGTTTATTGTATAAAATAATGAGTAGTAAAAAAAGTAGTTGTTGCCTCATTGGACGTAGTAATTCCCATTTTTAAAAAAGAGATGGCAGGCGTTAGCCTGATGAGATATTGTTCCCTAAATGTAGAGTTTTTGAAAAGATATTTTTCATGTGTTTGTCGAAGTTTTCCTCACAACAATGATTTGACAGGGAGATTACGTGTTTTCTTTGATTTATTCTGCAACAATTAATGGTATAGAGGCGCATTTAGTAGAGGTTGAAACATACATCTCATCAGGCATGCCTATTTTTTCTATCGTTGGTCTTCCCGACGTGGCTGTAAAAGAGTCTCGTGATAGAGTAGCAGCAGCGCTAAAAAATTCAGGTTTTGATTTTCCATCAAAAAAAATTACGGTAAATCTCGCTCCTGCCGATATAAAAAAAGAAGGCGGAATTTTTGATTTATCTATAGCTTTAGGTATTCTTGCAGCAATCGGGAAAATCAGAAAAGAAAACTTGCAAAGATTTTGCGCTGTGGGAGAGTTGTCTTTAGACGGGAAAATCAGAAAAGTTAAAGGTGTTTTACCCATCTCGTTAAGTTTGCAGAAAAATAAAATAAAAGATTTTATAGTGCCTTTTCCAAATAGACAGGAAGCTGCCGTTACGGGAAAGGCAAATGTTTTTCCTTTCAAAACTCTTATTGAAATTGTCAAATTTATTAACGGCGAAGTTGAGTGTGAGCCTTATTTGTATAATGAAAAAGAATTAAGCGCACTTGCTGAAGCGGAGTATGATTTTGCCGATGTTAAAGGTCAGAAAAATGCAAAAAGAGCTTCTGAAATTGCGGCGGCGGGAAGTCACAATATAATAATGTCAGGTCCTCCGGGATCCGGAAAAACTATGATAGCAAAACGTATTCCCGGAATACTGCCACCGATGACTTTTGACGAGGCTATTGAAACGACAAAAATATGGTCTGCAGCCGGGCATGTCTTTAGTGGAGGTTTAATAGGGCGGCGTACTTTTAGAAGTCTTCATCATACTGCTTCTTCTGTGGCTTTGGCAGGCGGCGGGACTTATCCTAAGCCTGGCGAAGTCAGTCTTGCTCATAATGGCGTTTTGTTTTTAGATGAATTTGCGGAATTTAGAAGAGATGCTCTTGAGGTTTTAAGGCAACCGTTGGAAGACAAAAAAATAATTGTTTCAAGAGCAAAGAACAGTTTTGTTTTTCCAGCTTCATTCATGCTTGTTGCAGCCATGAATCCTTGTCCGTGCGGCAATTTAGGGCATAGAGAAAAAGAGTGTGTTTGTACTCCTCTTCAGATAAGAAAATATCAAAATAAAATTTCAGGACCTTTAATGGACAGAATAGATATTCACATTGAGGTGCCTGCTTTAAAGTTTTCGGAATTATCAGGGTTGGACGATAATTCAGAAAGCTCAGCGACTATAAGGGAAAGAGTTATAAAAGCAAGAGAAATTCAAAATATAAGATTTACAGGAAGTGGTGTATATGCAAATGCGCAGCTACAGGCAAAGGAAGTAAAAAAATATTGTGTTTTAAGCGATAAAGCTTATGAAATACTAAAGACTGCAATTGAAAAATTGAATTTTTCAGCAAGATCTTATGATAAAATTTTAAAAATATCTAGAACAATTGCGGATTTGGATGGTAGCTCCACAATTAAATCACACCATATAGCAGAGGCTGTGAGATACAGGTTTTTCGATCGCAGTTAACTTCGGTTCGCAAGTCACGAATATATGGAAGAAGTATATTTATCGGTTGCTGTCGCAATTGCGATTGTTGGCAATAAATGTGGGGGAGTGATAAATTATAATGTTGATAAGTTTAATATTTCTTCTATAGGAAAATTCGATACTAAATATAAATCTTTGTTAAGCATAAGATTTATGGTTTACGCAAACCCGCAATCTAATTATGCTTCAGTTGGCGATAAAATAATATTTTGCGCAGGCGGCAACGACACAAATTATTTTGAATATAAAGTGACGGTAACCAATGATTCCAGCTGGAACGAAAGGAAGCTTATTACAGTAAATCAAAGCGGTGCGAGTATGTCCGCATCGTGACCAATTTCAGATGAGTCTGCTGCTGAAATATATGTTGAAGGGAATCCCTCTCATGGCTTGTGATTTATGCAGGAGACGTAATGTCTATGAGAAATTTTTTACTAAGAATAATTAATTTGTTTTATCCAAATACTTGTTCATCGTGCGGGGAGGATTTGCACGCTTTATTGAAGACAAAAATATGTGATAAATGCAAAAAAGCTTTTCCTGCGATAAAAGGACTTGTATGCCAAAAATGCGGTATGCCTTTACCTGATGGCGGCGAATTTTGTTATATGTGTAGGAAATATCCTCGCGAACATAATTTTGATAAGATGAGATCTGTTTATTTGTATAAAGACAATGTAAGAAAATTGATTTTAAAATTTAAATATTCAAATAGAGCTTTTCTCGCGAAAGATTTTGGTTTGTTTATGTACGAAACAATGAAAAACTATAGTTTTTACGATGAAACAGATTTCATGATACCTGTTCCTCTAAATATTTTAAGAAGAATAAAAAGAGGGTATAATCAGGCGGAGCTTTTGGCAGAAGTATTATCTCTTAAATCAAATGTTCCTGTGTTAAAAAACGTGTTATTTAGAAAGAAAATCACAAAACAGCAATTTAAATTATCTAAGATTGAACGGGCGAAAAATATCAAAGATTCATTTTCTGTAAAAAACAATGAATTTGTGAAAGATAAAATCATATTGTTGATAGATGATATAGCTACAACTTTAGCTACAATATCGGCGTGTTCGTTAGTGTTAAAAAGAGCCGGTGCAAAAAAAGTATATGCGTTAACCTTTGCAAGAGATTGATAACGTTCAGAGATTCTGTTGGTAAATATCCGATTCTGAAGATTTCACAAGGATTTTGCACAGACTGCTTGCACACTTTCTAGTTTGCTGTTGTGGTTATGTTAGCAGAAAAACTGTTAATTATTAAATAAGTCAAAGATCTCTCAAGAAGTTAGAAAAGCGTTTTGTGTTCGCGTCAAAAAATCACACCCTGATTTGTACTTTAGTAGAGATAATGGAGCAGATGGATTTATAAAAGATGTTAAATATTATGAACTTCTTGCTAGAAGAAGAAGCTCTTACTTTGCAAAGAAGTGATGCGAAACTAAATTCCTATCAAATCATTAGCCGTCATGTGAGGAATGAAATGACGAAGCAATCCAGAAAAGGATACATTTACATTCTTTTCAACAAAAGTACGGTAAAATTTTGACATCCAAGACACGATTTTGATAGAATGAGAACGTCGCAGTATGTCGGTGTAATGAGTATAGGAGAAAAGATGCTTCAGTTTAAGAAAAATGATTTGCATATTGAGCGGGTTAGATTGTCTGATATTGCAAAAAGGTATGGTACGGGTGTATATATATATTCAAAGAATCAGCTTGTAAAAAACTTTGAAAGTTATAGGAGGGCTTTGGTATTAAGAGATGGTCTTATATGTTTTGCTTGTAAAACAAATTCAAGTGGAACAATTTTAAAACTGCTTGCGAAACTTGGCGCCGGCGCAGATACGACTTCGGGGGGAGAAATATATAGATGTTTAAAGGCAGGTTTTGATCCGTCAAAGATTGTTTATGCAGGCGTGGGGAAAACTGCAGAAGAGATTAAGTATGCGCTTAAGAGCAAAATATTGATGTTTAACGTTGAATCTTTTGAAGAGCTTGATGCAATAGATAAAATAGCAGGGAAACTCAAGATTAGAGCAAATATTTCGTTTAGAATAAATCCTCATGTTGATCCTGATACGCACTCTCACATAGTTACAGGTAAAAAAGGTACAAAATTTGGCATACCTTATGAGGACGCTGTAAAGGCATATTTGATTGCGAAACAAAAGAAAAATATTGCTATTGTAGGGATACATTCGCATATTGGTTCTCAAATTTTAGATATTGCGCCATTTAAACTTACTGCGCAGAAAATAAAAAAGATTATTGATTCTTTAGAGAAAAATGGCATTAAACTTGAGTACATAAATTGTGGCGGCGGACTTGGTATTGAATACAAAAGAGATCAAAAAGCTCCTTCTCCAAAACAGATTATGTCTGAGATATTTGGCGTATTTGATAAAAATAAAAAATTTATTTTTGAGCCCGGTCGTTCAATAATTGGCAATGCCGGGCATCTTCTTGCAAGAGTTTTGTATAGAAAGGTTTCAGGTGGGAAAAGTTTTCTTATTACGGATGCAGGTATGAATGATTTGATAAGACCTACTTTGTATGAAGCTTATCACGAAATAGTGCCTGTTAAAAAAATAAACGCTAAAAAAGTTAAAACAAATGTTGTGGGTCCCATATGTGAGAGTAGCGATTTTATGGGCAGAGATAGAATGCTTCCCGTTATAGAGCAAGGTGACTATATTTTGATAACTTGCGCTGGAGCTTATGGAGCTTCAATGTCTTCGCAATATAATTCAAGACCGTTGTTGCCTGAAGTCTTAGTTGACGGCAATAAAGCTGTTTTAATAAGAAAAAGAGCGACGTATGAAGATTTACTTTTGAATGAAATATAGATAGTTTTGCTTGGTCGTATGCAGTATGTAGGGGGTAAATAAAAACGTTGCAGTAAATTTCCGTTTCTCTAGAAAAAGAGGGCGGGTGTTTGGGTATTGAGTGGGGTACAATATCCTTGGTATTAACGGAGTATTGTAATGGCAGAAATATATGGTAAAAATATTGTTACTATAGGGGTAAATTGTGAAATTTTCTATTAGAGAAGCTTTCAAATCTGCGTTTAGAATTTTTTGTCAGAATTTCTTTGCTGTATTTTCTTTGTATGTTTTCTCCGTTGTATTTGTTTATGTGCTTTTCTTTCCAATTGAGCATTCTGTTGTAAAAAGTCATCCCATTTTTATCACTTCTATTGCAAGGGTAACATTCAGTATGGCAAGCATGTTTTTAAGCGCTGTGCAACATTATTTTACGTCCTTTCTGTTCATAAGCGCGTTGTTGCCAGTCTTTACAGGATATGGAATCAAATTTAGAAATTGTTTCCCAAATTTAAAAAAAGTATTTAATTATCTCTCAGGGACTATACTAGTGTCAATTCTAATGCTGATTCCTATTTTTGTGTTCAACTCAACCTTAGTTAAGATATTAGTTTTTGTTGTGGAAGTAGCAGTATTGTTTAGATATTTTATTTTCTTTGCACAAGAGGTATTAAGTGGAAATTCAGTTTTACAATCCTGTAGAAACAGTGCAAAACTAATATCCGGCAATCTTTGTAAATTGTTTCCGCTATTTATCTTTTTATTGGGATTAATAATTTTTGCAACAGTAATTCCAACGGTGTTGATTGTAGTATTGTTTGGGTTACGATATCCAATTCTAATCTTGACAGTGATAACGATAGCGTTTTTGATTGTGACTCCATTTGTAGAGTTAGTTTGGATACACGTATATACTCAGTTATCGTTATCTAAATCAAATCCTCTCCTCAAGAAAACGGAACTTGAAACAGAAGATAATGTTACAGGCGGTACAGAAAAAGAATTGGTGTAGATTGTTATAAAGGTATTCCAAAAGAGAGCTAAAATGGACATAAAGTTTTCGAAACTTACCGCAGCCGGGAACGATTTTGTTTTAATAGATAACAGAAAAAATATAGTTGCAGAAAAAGACTATTCAAATATTGCAA
This sequence comes from Candidatus Endomicrobiellum pyrsonymphae, assembly GCF_020328025.1. Classification (NCBI taxonomy): domain Bacteria; kingdom Pseudomonadati; phylum Elusimicrobiota; class Endomicrobiia; order Endomicrobiales; family Endomicrobiaceae; genus Candidatus Endomicrobiellum; species Candidatus Endomicrobiellum pyrsonymphae. The sequence continues at coordinate 7,210 of NZ_JAIXMZ010000043.1, forward strand.
AGAAACTTTGCAATAGAAGATACTCAATCGGCGGAGACGGTCTAATTTTGCTTGAGAAAAGCGTCGCCAAAGATTTTAAAATGAAATATTTTAACTCTGACGGATCACATGCTTCTATGTGTGGAAACGGAGGAAGATCTGTTGCTAAATTCGCTTATAGTCTAGGCGCAGTTGATGCAAAGATGACATTTGAAACTGATGCTGGAATTATCAATGCTGAAATTTTGCCTTGCGATAAGGTAAAACTTGATTTGTATGATCCTAAAGATTTGAAACAAAATATAAAAATTAAAGTTGACAAAAAAAAGTTTGATGTGGATTTTATCAATACTGGTGTTCCACATGCGGTTATATTTGTTGACGATGTTGAAAATATTAATGTTTTTAAATACGGCAGAAAAATAAGACACCATAAAACTTTTGCGCCCACTGGAACAAACGTTGATTTTGTTGAAGTCGCAAAGGATAATACGCTTCTTGTGCGTACTTATGAAAGAGGCGTTGAAGATGAGACTTTAGCTTGTGGTACAGGAGTAACAGCTTCGGGAATTATTTCTGTTTTAAAAGGTTTTACAAAATCTCCTGTTAATATAATTGCAAGAGGCGGAGATAAATTATCCGTATCTTTACGAAACACAAACAGTATTGTGAGAAATGTTGTGCTTGAAGGTCCTGCTGTTATATCGTTTAAGGGGATAGTTGCAGTCCATTAATTAGCGCACCAATATAAAGTTAGTTGACTATAAATGGCGCTAAAGTGTCGTCACGGGGTGATGGCATGTTTTAAGGTTTGTATATTCATTTTAGGTCTATTGCGCGGATACCGTAGATATTTCGATTGTTCTATGTGCCTTTGTTGTCTATAGACGGGGCTGGTGTTGTTTCAGTTTTATCAAATATTATTCCAGCTGAAGTTGGATCCCTTGTAAAATCTTTTAAAAGGGGAAATTTTGAAGAGGCAAAAAAAATTCACTATAAGCTTTTGCTTTTTGTTAGGACCATGTTTATAGAGACAAATCCTATACTTGTCAAAACAGCGATCTCTTTGCTTGGTCTGTGCGAATTTAGATTAAGACTTCCGATGTGCGAGATGGAAGATTCAAATAAAGTAAAACTAGAGAAAGTGCTAAAAGATTTCGGTCTTTTGAAGATATAGATAAGACTATTAGGAGTTTTGAATGAGAATAACAATTTGTGGAGCAGCAGGAAGGATGGGACAGGCTATAATTGCAGTAGCAAAAGCAGATCCGGACATTCAAATTGCTGGAACGTTAGAGTATGACGGAAATGAAGTAATTGGTACGGGCGATCCAATAATTGCTTCTGTTAAAGATTTGGAGAAGTTTTTGACAGAAACGGATGTTGTAATAGATTTTACAAATCCCGAAAGTGCATTAAAAAATTTGGAAACATCAAAAAAATATAACGTGCCTTTTGTTATCGGAACTACCGGATTTACGCAAGAGCAAAAAAAAATAATATCAGAAATTGCAAAAAGTGTTCCTGTTGTTTTTTCTCCGAATATGTCTGTAGGTGTTAATATTTTGTTTAAACTTGTAGAGGAAGTTGCAAAAAAGGTTCCTGATTACGATATTGAAATAGTTGAATTGCATCACAATAAAAAGAAGGATTCTCCGTCAGGTACGGCTGCAAAGCTTGCAGAAGTTGCCGCTTCTGCTCTTGGTGAAAATATTAACAACGTCGGCGTTTACGGAAGACATTCTTCAAATGAAGCAAGAGAGAAAGGCGAAATAGGAGTTCTTTCCGTAAGAGCAGGAGATATTATTGGGGATCATACCGTATATTTTGCAGGATTGGGAGAAAGAATAGAGTTAACTCACAGAGCTCATTCAAGAGACACTTTTGCCGCAGGCGCTGTCAGGGCAGCAAAGTGGGCTGTTGGTCAAAAACCCGGACTTTATGATATGTCAAATGTGTTATCTCTAAAAGGAAGCGCTATATAAAAAGGAGATGCTAAAATGGGAATTCGTTATAATGAAAAATTAAAAAAATTGCCACCTTATCTTTTTATAGAAATAGATAAAAAGAAAAAAGAAGCGATGGGTCGTGGTGCGGATATAATATCTTTAGGAGTTGGTGATCCAGATTTGCCTACGCCTGAGCATATAGTAAAAGCTATGCAGGAAGCTGTGGCAAAACCTGCAAATCATCAGTATCCGTTCGGGGCAGGGTCGCTTACGTTTAGAAAAGCTGTTACAGAATGGTATAAAAAGAGATTTAATGTTGATTTAAACGCTGACGAAGTATGCGCTCTTATAGGTTCCAAAGAAGGTATAGGACATATGCATTTGGGTTTTGTTAATCCCGGAGATGTGGTTTTAATACCGGAACCCGGCTATCCTGTATATAATACCGGTACAATTTTTACGGACGGCGTTCCATATTTCATGCCTTTGCTTGAAAAAAATAATTTCTTGCCGGATTTGGATGCCATCCCTGAAGATATTGCTAAAAAAGCAAGAATAATTTTTGTAAATTATCCTAATAACCCTACCGCTACTATTGCTCCTAAAGAATTTTATATTAAACTTATAGAATTCGCAAAAAAGAATAATGTAATAGTTGCGTCGGATGCCGCATACTCTGAAATATATTACGATGATAACAAAAAACCATCAAGTTTCCTTGAATTTTCTGGTGCGAAAGAAGTTGGCGTAGAGTTTCATTCTCTTTCAAAAACATACAACATGACGGGTTGGCGTATAGGCTGGGTGTGCGGAAATAAAGAAGTTGTTACAGGCATTGCCAAAGTTAAAGATAATTATGATTCCGGTGTTTTTCAGGCTGCCCAAGAAGCGGCGATTACGGCGCTTACATCTTCACAAGAATGTGTTGAGGATGCTAGAAAAATATATCAAGGGCGTAGAGATGTTTTAGTTGAAGGATTAACAAAACTTGGTTGGGACGTGAATTTACCAAAAGCTTCATTTTATGTTTGGGCAAAAATTCCAAAAGGCTATACGTCTTCTCAAGTTGTTTCAAAACTACTTGATGAAGCCGCCATAGTATGTACCCCGGGCAACGGTATGGGTAAAAGCGGTGAAGGATACGTAAGGTTTGCTCTTACTGTAGGTGTGCCTAGAATTAAAGAAGCTGTGGAACGTATTAGCAAAGTAAAATGGTAGGGTGTTGCAATGAAACTTGATTTTTCGAGTTTTAAAAAAGCAGTTGAATATTTAGAACAGACTATAGAAATTTCTAATAAATTAACGAAATGAGTGGCGAATTTTTTTTAAGGCAGGCGTAATGTAGAATTTTGAATTTACTTAAGAGCTTTTATGGAAAATTATGCATAGACTTAAGTGGAAATTCAGATGGTTTTAAAACTTTATCAAAAACGATTTGCTAGAGATGAAATATAATAGCAAAAAGTGTTTACAGCCAACATAAAATCAATTGACCGTAGTGCATTAATGTATCCACTGAACCTCAGCGTAACAATCTGCACTGAGATTTAATTTTTACAATCCATCATCAAATCAAATGAAAAACTATGCTACCGCTTGTTAAGATTTTATGAAAGTTTCACAAGTAAAAGAAGCGCAATCGCTTAACGCCACAAGTTTGTCAGACTATTTAAGGTACAAGACAGGACTTAAAAGCTCCATAGTAAGCCCAAGCGAAGCAGAAAGTATGACAGAAGACGCAGACGAACATTCAATGATATAAAAGGGAGAAATATGAGATATGTGGCATTGTTGGTTTGTTTATCTTTATTCATGCACGCATGCTCAAACTCCCATAAGTTTAGCAATGTTAGCTCGCCCACTAGAACGTCTGTAGTTCCACAGCAGGTGAATGATAAGAGCACTCCTACAGTAAGAGCAAACCTTACGTATCCTTCACCGCTTTTACCCATACCGTTGCCCGGGGTACATACTATGGCGGCTTCATCAAGTAGTTTTGAAACAACTTGAGAAGACGTATAGTATGTACCCGCGGGCAACGGTATGGGTAAAGGCGGTGAAGGATACGTTCCACAGCTTCTTTAATTCTAGGCACACCTACAGTAAG
>NZ_JAIXMZ010000044.1:0-11411 GCF_020328025.1 Candidatus Endomicrobiellum pyrsonymphae
TTTTGATTTGGTATAATCACAACAGTTGTATTTGGTGAGATGATATAATCACATTTAATTTGGTATAATTGATTTTCTTATAAATGCAAAACAAAACTTTTAACAAATCAGCTACAACTATTGTAATTATATCAAATCTTTTAACAATTTAACCTAAAATCATCAAAGATTATAATCAAAAATCAGGCAAAGATTATAGGCAAAAGTCAGGCAAAAAACGAGTACTCTCCACGTCTGAAAGTCAGGCAAAACACCCCTAAAAAACGGCTAAAGGGACTCTATGGTAAAGGGACAAAGTCCCAAAAGCCAATGACTCAAGGGACAAAGTTCCGTGGGACAAAGTTCCGTGGGACAAAGTTCCGGGGAACAAAGTCCCAAGAGCCAATGGCTCAAGTGTCAATGTTTAAAAAATGCTATAATAAAAAGAGGTAAGTTTTATTGCAATATCATTGAGGAGGCGTATCATGAACATATATACTCTTTTAATATTTTGCCTTCTTGTTGGCATATATTTAATTCAAACAGTAACAGATTTGCTTAATATTAAAAATATTTCAAACGATATTCCCAAAGAATTTGAAGGATTCTTTGACAAAGAAAAATATACAAAATCACAAGAATATCTGAAAGCAAATACAAATTTCTCAATTATCTCGTCTTCTTTTATGCTGTTAGTTCAGCTTGTTTTTATTGTTTTTGGAGGGTTTAATCACACAAACAATATAGCTGTGTCTTTTGGTTTTGGAACAGTTACGACAGGACTTATTTTTGCAGGAATTCTTCTTTTTGCCGTTGAAATTTTAAAAATTCCTTTTTCCGCATATTCTATATTTGTTATAGAAGAAAAATTTGGATTCAATAAAATGAATTTAAAAACTTTTTTTACAGATTTTCTAAAATCGCTGATTATTACAGCAATTGTTGGCGCAACCGTTTTTTCAGTAATTTTATGGCTGTTTACAAACTTTTTTCAGTACGCATGGCTGTATGCATTTGTCGCTATTGTTGTTTTTCAATTATTTCTCACGTTTATTGCGCCTATAGTTATAATGCCGCTTTTTAACAAATATACGCCTTTGGAAGACGGAGACTTAAAAGCTTCGATTGAGAAATATGCAAAGAAAGAGAATTTTAAAATGAAGGGACTGTTTAAAATGGACAATTCCAAACGTTCGACAAGATCGAACGCATTTTTTACAGGGTTTGGAAAATCGCGCAGAATAGTTTTATTTGACACTCTGATAAAGAACCACCCTGTGGAAGAATTGACAAGCGTTTTGGCGCATGAAATGGGACACTTCAAACTCGGTCACATCATAAGGCAAATGATATTTTCTTTTATTTCAACAGGAATAATGCTGTTTATTCTTTCACTTTTCATAAATGAGACTTGGCTTTACAGCGCTTTCCTTATGCAAACACAACCTGTATATGCTGGGATAATATTTTTTGCATTTTTATATACGCCTATTTCTCTAATGCTTTCCGTAATAGCAAGCTATTTTTCAAGAAAACATGAGTACGAGGCTGATGCCTATGCAGTAACAACATATAAACATCCTGACGCTATGATAAACGCGTTAAAAAAACTTTCTGTAGATAACCTGTCGAACTTATATCCGCACAAATTAAAAGTATTTTTAGAATATTCTCATCCGCCAATTTTAGAAAGAATTAACGCAATAGATAAATTATCTTCAAATCTAAAATTGTAAATTAAATTATGATCGACTAACCTGCTATCTGCAAATATAAAAATATTTGCACTGTTTACAGCTTGCGCTATCCGTTTCGTCAAATTCAAATTTATCGCCTGAATTTATTTCGTCAAGTAATGATTTAATCACATTAATACATTTTTCATATATTTCTTGCTCTTTTGGAAATTCATTGATTTCAGCTTTTTTTACATCGTAAATACCGCATTCTGAAACAGTAAAATTTGTTTCTTTTTCAAATATGTACTTATACAGAGGCAGCTGTAAAGATTTGATTGTTTTTTTTATATTTTGTCTGTCGAAATTATCCGACAATAAAGTAAAAGATTTTTTCCTAATAGTTTTTTCATCCGTATATCCCGTTTTATAATCAAATATCATATAACATTTGCCATCAGTATCTATGCGATCGATTCGACAGTTTAAATTATAAGACTCTCCCGATTCAGTTTTAATTTTTGAAACGTATTTTTCTTCACAAGCATAAATACTTTGATATTTCCTTTCTCTTTCACGACTCMAAATATTATTCATTCTATGTACCAAAACTTCTTTTATCATAAAAGCATCTTCTCTAAATTTAAAGCTAGCAAAGTTATTAAATTTATTTTCAAGTTTTTCAAAATATTCTTTTTCAAATTCTAAAGACTGTAGTTCTTTTATATCAAGCCCCTCATGTAAAGCTCCTTTTAAAAAATCGTGTATAAAATTTCCTATGTCGCTGCCTGAAAGTTCCTGACCGATTTCCATACCCTCATCAAGCAGTAATACATACATAAAGTAAAACTTTAACCTACAGTTTAAATAGGTATCTATTTTGCTGTAAGAATAGGACATATTTTTAAGATATTCTTTAATTTCTTTGGTTTTTGCGTATTTTCTTTTTATGGAATATTTTATTGAAAATTTAGGTAAAATAAATTTGTTTATCTTAACGATATTAATATCTTTGCTTTCCAGCTGTTTATTCCAAATAATGGATTCAATGAATCTACTTCTCTCTTCTTTATCATTATCAGGATAAATGAGATTTAAATTTTTTGCCCCGGCAATAAGTCTGTTGAAATGATACTGCTGTATTTCGGACTCTTTTTTTGCCATTTCTATACCCAAAGCGTACATTATGTCTTTAGGAACAAGTGAATAATCTTTTTTTATTGCAGGTATTTCCGAGTCAATCATACCTATAACAAAAACATTTTCAAAAGAAAGATTTCTTGATTCCAAAAGACCCAAAATCTGCAAGCCTTTTAAAGGGGATCCCGGCAACGCAATTCTTTTATTTTTAATTAATTTTTTAAAAATATTTAATATTTCTTCATTGTCAAATTTTACTTTAGCCACTTCGCCGAATTTTATTTCTTTTGCCAAAGATAACAATATTTCCATAGCCTCAATATTCAACGGATAGCTCGATGCGGCGCTTAAAGAATATATTTTCTCTAATAATTTAGATAATGTATCTGACAACACGCAAAAATTATCAATCTTTTCCCAAGATATAAAAAATATTTCAAAAATTTCATTTAATATTTTTATAATTTTTTCAAGATCCACATATTCCCATGCCTCAGCGATAGTAAGGCATATATCATTAATAAGTTGTTTTTCCTCTATAATTTCTTCAAATGAAACAAACATCTTTCTGCTCAAACAACTCATTGAATCTTGATTTAAAGCCTTTTCAATTTTATGAGCAACTATTCTCGAGATAGCGCTTTCGCCAAAAAACCTCATATTTTTTAAAAGAGGATTTGTTAGAACTTTCATAATGTCCTTTGAATAGTAATGCCGACCTCTCCTTGAAAGCTGCGCTTCTATAACAGCATTAAGAAGTGAAAACACAGCTGTCTTCTCGGAAGGGTATCCTGCCGAAACATTATAATAATCTGTTACTACAGAAATTTCAGATATTACGGACTGAAGCATTTTCGAATTTGGCGCAATAACAACTGTTTTGTCTAAGTCCTTTTCACTATAAGTTTTAATAAGATTTTTAAGTAAAGAACCTTGCGATTGGTCATCAAGAGCAGAATATATCTTTAATTTATATTCATTTTTTTTGTTTTTTATTTCCGGAAAAGTTTGTCCGAAAGTAGAATATAAATTTTCTAAAACTCCGTATTCTTTGGGATTCCCCTGAATAAGTATGGTAAGCTTACCAATCTTAAAGAGTTTTTTAAAAACTTCCATTTCAGTTTTATGTAAATAAAATGGCGCTATCAATATTATTTCATCAAACGAGTATGCGAACATATTCGCTTCAATCAACGATGCCTTTAAAAAACTATACCCTTTTGTTGTTCTTGAAGATTTTTCTAAAGCGTTATGAAAAGTATTCCTTATTGTAAAAATATTTTTTAATAAATTATTTATATTTTTAGGGACGTCGTAGCCTATGTCTGCATTTGCTTTTACAGCTTTGAGTTGTTCTTCTGAAATATTTTCTAAATCCAATTGCTCTATGAAAGATAAAATTTCAAAAGTCCATTCCATAAAAAACGCAAAAGAATGATTGCCGTTTAAAAGCTGAGGCATGTCGGTTTTAACAATTTCAAATATCATAAATGCCGCTTCGATGTCAGAAATTTTTATAAGATTAGTATTATCAAAAATAATTTTTTCAACAAATTCATCGTTTGTAAAAAAGTCTGGAAAGAAAAAAGCGTTTTTATGTTTTTGAGCAAGTTTTTTCTTAAGAAACAGAAACGGTCTTTGCCCGCCGCTTACTAAAGCTATTTTTTTTACAGATTTAAAGATATACTCGCTCGTAAAATCTATTATATTCTCGCCAAAATCTATATTAATTATTTTCCCCGACATTTTATTGCCCTTTGGTTTATTGAAACGACAAAGACTGTTTCACTGCAGAATATTTAATTGTCCTTTTTCTATATCTACAATATAAATCACTATTTTTTTATGCAAATAAATTTCTGAAATCAAAACAGCATAGTTTTTCAACTGTTCTTTGTTTTTTATTTCGTTGTAATTTGAGCTTTTAAAATCAACTACTACAATTTCGTTATCATCTACTATCAGTTTATCTATTCTAAAAGAGTCTCCAAAAGTATTTATAATCTCCTTTTCATTATATATCTTAGTTTCGTCATACATAAATAATTTTAGAATTTCTTCAGACTTAAACATCCCATCAAGTTTTTCTTTTACAAAATCAATATCTTCAAATAAAAATTTTCTTTTTGTAATATTAACGACATCCGCGATAGCATCGCCTCTATTTTTATTTTTTAACGATACTATTTTTGACAACGCATAATGCAGAATTGTCCCTCGCCTTTTTATGTCGTTTATATCAATGGTTGTTTTTTTATCATTCATTAGATATTTTTGTATGCCTTTATAGTTCGTATCGAAATTATCTAAAACAACTTCACCTTTTACAGCGTTATTGATAGCATACTTTTGTTGAACGCCTGAAATGAGATTACCACTACCTAGCAATACCAGCGCTTTGTTATTTGCAGTTCCAGACTTTGGGGGAACTATTGCATAAAACTCATATTCCGCCCTTGTCATACAAACATAAAGAACATTCAGTTCTGACAATAACAAATTTAGTTTTTCTCTATCGTATATTTTTTTTGCTTTTTCTGAAAATTTTGCAAGATTTTGCGATATATTTAACAGTTTTATTTCTTCATTTGAACTATCAAAATACGGTCTATCCATACTATGCTCTGAAAGTTTAAAAAAAGGCATTATCACAACAGGAAACTGCAAACCTTTAGCTTTATGCGCCGTCATAATTTTTATACCGCTTCCAAAGGCATTTTTTATATACAAAGAATCTTTATCATCTTGTAACTTGTTAAAATATTCCAAAAAGTTTTTGAGACCGGAATCTTGCATTTCAAAATCTTTAATAAGCTCAAGAAAACACATTACAAACGCTTTACTGTCCGGAGAGTTATCTATAATTTTAAATTTTTCAAGTATTGAAAGCGTTAATTCATAAACAGGGACAAAACCTGCCTTTACAAAAAATTCTTCAAAATATTCGTTCCATAATGTCTCGTATTTATATCTAAAATTTTTATAGAAAATCCCGGACTTGTTTTCTTTATTGTAGGTAAAAATAAACTTTTCAAATTCAGTCGATTCAAAGCTCGACGCTTTACTAAAAACATCTCCCAAAACAAAAGAAGAAAACGATAACGCGTCTATCGGAGAATTAATAAACATAAGTAACGATACGATTTGTTTTATAACATTGTTATTTTTTATATTTAACGTTTGCGACGACTCTATTTCAAAACCTTTCTCCAAAAGCCAAGAACTAACAGTAGGTATCTCATCATTGTTTCTGCACAAAACCGCTATGTTTTGCAAAGCAAATCTTTCTATTAGATGAGAGATATGATTCATGAATTTTTGCTTTGTTTCTTCGTTTACATCTTCAAAGGTTTTATCTATAACGTCTATTTCAACATATCCGTAATTATGCTCTTGTATAGATTCCTGTTCTGAAAAATTATAAGTTTCAACAAATTTTGAAAAATCGCATTTTGCGTCTTCGTTTTCATACAACTCATTTAAAAACCTTTCAATATTTTCTTTTGAAAAAATATGATTATTGAAATCTACAACTACTTTACCACTTCTAAAATTTTTCTTGAGATATTGTTTATCGATATTTGCCGAAGGAAATTCGTTTGACATCGTATCAAAAAGTTCAGAATTGCCACCCCTAAACGCATATATTGCTTGTTTTACATCGCCGACGTAGAAAAATGTTCCGTTAACTGCAAGACTTTCTTCTAAAAATCTTTTTATTCCAGCCCACTGCACAAGGCTCGTATCTTGAAATTCGTCAATTAAAAAATGTTTGTATTTTTCGGACAGTCTATAATATACTTCAGGCATAACAGCCTCGTTCTTTTCAAAAAAATTAACTGTTTTTTTGTTTATTTCATTTAGAAACACAACGCCGTCTTTTCTTGATTGTTTATCAAATTCAATCGCGACTTGAGAATATATATTTGAATAAATATTATAATAGTTATTCATATAGAAATCACAGAATGACTTAATATCTTTGCTTATTGCTTCCCAAAGCTCGTCCGCTTCAGGATTATGAGTAGCGTCTTTATTATACTCAAGACTTTCGCTTGAAAATCTTTTTGGGATATTATTCACTTCAAAAAATATTTTATTATCATTTTTTAAAACTTTATCAACAGCTTTAATATGATGCGAATTAATTTTAAGTTTCGGCAACAATTTTGCGAAAATTTTAATTTTATCTGTAATCATTTTCACTCTTGAAGAAGCCTCGTTGTCAAAAGATTCTCTATTACCTGTCAGAATATTTTTCCCAGTATTGCCAGATTTTTTAAATATTTTTTCAGTTTCTCTATAAATAGTGTTTTTAGGAATCCACCCTGAATCTTTCATTGTATATTGAGATACATACTGCAATAACAGATTTCTCAAGTTTTCTGAATATCGAGCTTTTTGTAAAAAGTTTTCTAACGAAAATAAAAGATTATCGGAGTAGTCCTGCTCTATGATAAAATTCGGTGAAAGGTCTATGCTAATAGCGCAAGACTTTAAGATGTGGTTTTTGAAACTATCTATGGTACCTATATTGAAGTTGTCGTAAAAGCGCAAAATGTCTTCTAAAGTCGCAATACTTTTTTTGGATATTTCAGTCTTGGTAAGATTTAAATCGTCAAAAAAATCGCCTGTGTCTAAACATAACGCAGCTTTTTTGAGATAATCTAAAACTCTGTATTTCATTTCAACAGCGGCTTTATTTGTAAAGGTTACAGCAATTATATTTTTTATACTTGTTTCATTATTAGATCCGAGCAAAAGATAAATATACCTTTTTGCAAGATTGTAAGTTTTACCTGATCCTGCCGATGCCTGCACTGATATTATTTGGGACTTGTTCATTTATGTGATTCTTAATATTCTCTTGACATTTCTCTTGCAATATCCTTTTTCTTGATAGATTCTTTTTTATTGTACATCTTTTTACCTTTTGCAAGACCTATGAGTAACTTAATTTTTCCCTTACCGCCAATATAAACTTCTAAAGGAATAATCGTAAGACCTCTTTCTTTAACTTTCGCGCACATCTTATTAATTTCGTTTTTGTGCATCAAAAGCTTACGTTTTTTCCTAGCATCGTAATCTGCAATGTGCGTAGATATTTGCTCGTAGGGAGCAATGAATATGTTCTCAGCAAAAGCTTCTCCATTAGAAAACCTAACAACACTGTCAACAAGATTTACATTAGAACGTCTTATAGATTTAACTTCGTATCCAGACAACACAATACCTGTTTCCAATTTTTCAAGAATTTCGTAATTATAATACGCTTTTCTGTTTGATGAAAATATTTTTTTATCCATTTTATTTGTTATTTTCCGCTTTAAGAAACGCTACTGTAAATCTTGTTCCATTGACAGACCCTGATTCAGCTTTAATTAATTAATTAATCAATAAATAAACATACTCCACCAACTACATCGGCATAGTAGAATAATAACTAACACAAGTCAATAGTGAATTCAAGTTGTCAATGCAACAGTGATGGCGGAAAGTATCAGGTTAGTATTGTAGAAGTTTTCTTACAAAAACTCAATGGCAATCACCTAAACGTGCCTGTAAGTTTTCATATTTTCTTGTAAATTAGAAGGTTTGATATAATACGAATATGGGCAGACATATTCAGAGTCTATTAAACTCTTAGGAGGTTTAAACTGATATAATCGATATAATAGTAGCGGTTACATTTGCTGTCAGAAAGGTTTGAGGCAGGAAGATTTAAGGGTAGAAAGAGGACAAAGATCTTTGATCTCTGATTGAATTTTGATTGTTTTCATTGTATAATCTTTAAGGTTGAAATGTTAAAGATAAGGGATTAAATTTGTATAATTACAATAGTTGTAGCTGATTTGTTAAAAGGTTTGATTTGGTATAGTTGATTTTCTTATAAATGTAAAACAAAAAAAGTGGCGCTAAAATAAAAGGGGAAGTTTTCATTCGTGAAGCGATACATAGTTCACATTCCCCCCTTAATCTCTAAATCTAAACTTATCAGCATCTATCTAAACCTATCAAAGCCGATAGATAGAAACAAAATAGGAAATAGTATGATGACATCACTCTTAAAAAGAAGACATAATATGATGACATTACGTTTAAAAAGATGTGTAAGCTTGTTTGTTTGCCTTTCTCTGCTCGTTTCGGCATGCTCCCCAGATAAATCCAGCAAAGCTGGTGGCAAAGCTAGTAGCAAAGCTAACGAGTTCACTAGAAACACTAAAGTTGAAGAAGTCAAGATGACAGAAAGAGAGAAAGAGAAGAAAGATGGGAGAAAGTCGTTGTCTCCCACTACGTTCTGCGATAAACATAAATGGTGCAGTGCTGTAAGAGACTTTGGTGACTATGAACTAACTACCGTAAAAGGAGTTAAAGTAACGCCACTAATAGCGACATTGGCGACGCTAGCAACAGGGTTCGTCTTGTATAAAGGGCTCCGACGGTTATTTACGCCCATCACGGTGTCATCAATATCGTCATCACCAGCGTCGTCTTCCAGCTCTTCATCACAACCGTCATCATCAGCGACGGCAACCTCAGCGACGGCAACCTCAGCGACGGCAACAACAACGCTGACAACAACTGACACCACATCATCATCAGCGACGGCAACAACGACGCCGACGATCTCAGGTGACACCACCGTCACAGTCACCGGAGTGCAAGTAGCACAAAATAGCACCCCACCACCATCAACACCATTAACATCACCATCAGCTAGTCCTTCATCATCGTCGTCATCGTCATCACAACCCACCCCAGCACCAGCATCACTCAACGCAGACGCAAAAGACCTATTAGACGCACAAAAGAACCTACAACAAAAAATACAAGATCTACAACAACAACTACAACCACAACAAAATTCACCACTATACCAACAACTACAACAAGAACTACAACAAAATTCACAATCATACCAACAACTACAACAACAACTACAACTACTACCACACCAACAACTACAACCACAACAACTACAACTACTACAACAACACCAACAACTACAACACAAACTACTGCAACTACTACAACAACAACAACTACTACTACAACTAGATATACAACAACAACTAGAACAATTAGCTCCACAATTACAACAACAACGACAACAACAACGACAAGAACTAATAGCCCAACAACAACGCCAACAACAAGAACTACAACAACAAATACAACAACAACAAGAACTACAACAACAAATACAACAACAACAAGGAAAACAACTACAACCACTAATGCTACTAATAACACACTACACACAACAACAAGACCTAATAGAAAAACACCGACAAGACCAACAAAAACTACAAGAACAACTATGTGCTAACAAACCACCAGCAGCACCATTATCATCTTCTTCTACTAGTCCTTCATCATCGTCGTCATCGTCATCACCAGTGTTATCGCCAGCGTTGTCTTTCAGCTCTTCTAGTTCGTCTCCCAGCTCTTCTTCTAGCTTTGCTCCTTCCTCTTTAACACCGACACCACCACAACTAGCAACATCATCAGTACCATCAACATTAACAGCAGTATCACAACCACCACAGCAACAAGTTGGTGATAACCAACAACAAGGCGGAGTACAACAACAAGGACAAGTTGGTAGCCAAGTTGATAACCAACGACAACAACAGCAGCAGCAACCACCACAAGGTGGCGCACCATCCGGATCAACATCAGCGACGTTAACAACAACGATAACACAAGAACAGACAGATGTTGCTACTACTGCTACTACTGCTGCTACACTACTGGTCACAAATAGCGCACCACCACCATCACTACACGGCGGAGCACCATCAGCATCTTCATCATCGTCATCACCAGTGCTATCGCCAGCGTTGTCTTTCAGCTCTTCTGACAATAAAATAGTGCGTAGTGGCATGGACACAACAAATTCCTATCACTCTCTCGCCCCTAATAGTTCTAGTTTGTCTTCAAGCTCATCTTCCAGCTCGTCTTCCAGCTCTTCATCACCATCGTCGTCGTCATCATCACAACAACAACGTCAACCACAACTACCAACAACAACATCATCATCAGTACCATCAACATTAACAGCAGTATCACAACCACCACAGCAACAAGTTGGTGATAACCAACAACAAGGCGGAGGACAACAGGGACAAGATGGAGGACAACAAAAACAAGGAGGCGAAAACCAAGTCCAAACAAAACCACCAACAGTAAAAACAAAAGCAACAACAGTAAAAGCACCACCACCATCACCACTACCACCACTAGCTCTACAAAAACTAAGTCTACAACAACTACAACAACGACTAGAACTGCTACAACAACACCAACACCAACAACTACAACAACAACTACAACCAATAGCAGAAGAACTAGTAAAAACACAACAAAACCTACAAACACAAATACAGGAACAACAATCGTTCCAGTTTAGGACTCTACAACTACTACAACAACAACTACAACAACTACAACGACTACTACTACTACAATACCAAAGCCACCAACAACTACAACTACGACTACTACAAGAACTAAAACAACTAAATATGCAGCCACAACAAGACCAACTACACGAACAACATCAACTAATACTACTACAACAACAACAACGACACCAACTACAACTACAGCTAC
>NZ_JAIXMZ010000045.1:0-10926 GCF_020328025.1 Candidatus Endomicrobiellum pyrsonymphae
ACAAAAACGCTGTACCAGCTAAATTAAAGCTGGTACAGCGCCTTGTTCTACGCTTTTTCGTCTCATCTCAACTTCATAACTTCATCCGCATCAATTCAAACATACAGTCCATACTTGGTCGTTTCATTATCGCTTTATCGTCGTCATTGATGTCGTTGTTGTTGCAAAGTCAAAAAATAGGTTAAAGTATTTTTCTTATATTTTATTTAACAGCCCCAGCTGATTCTGACTTTTTTTGCTCCTCCGATTGCTTATTCTTCTCCGATTGCTTATTCTCATCGGACTTGGTAGCAGTATTGGCAACAGTAGCAGACTTAGGATCAGGCTTCCTCCATCCAGTTTCTATTCCTGTTATTAATCCCACTATTGCCCCTGGAATTGCTCCCAGCCATGCTCCAGTCCACATTGTACTCCCCAAACCATCTTCACTGTCCATCAGTTTCTGTGATATTGAGTTTACTATTCCTCCCATCACTCCTCCTCCTACTGCTCCTAAAATCGTTCCTAAAAATCCTCCTCCTACTGTTCCCACGCCGGCTCCTGTCACCACCATGCTTGCTAATCCTCCGCCTGCAAAAGCGCTTAGTATTCCTCCCGCATATGCTCGTCCTACTTCTCCTGTCTTGTGGTCACCTTCTGTATTTGCCAAAAATTTGTGCGCTATGCCTCCCGCTAATAACCCTCCTAGCCCTTCCGTTACTATAGTAGGCACTGTTGGTTTAAGACAGCTCCGTTCGTCAACAACCGCCGCTACTCCTTCATTTCTCTTCGCATCAACAATGGAATTTCTGTTGATGCGAAGAGAAATGAAGGAGTAGCGGCGGTTGTTGACGAACGGAGCTGTCTTAAACCAACAGTGCCTCCCGCTAATAACCCTCCTAGCCCTTCCGTTACTATAGTAGGCACTGTTGGTTTAAGACAGCTCCGTTCGTCAACAACCGCCGCTACTCCTTCATTTCTCTTCGCATCAACAATGGAATTTCTGTTGACGCTGTTACCCTTTTTGTCAGATTTACCGCACGAGCATGCCGAAACGAGCAGAGAAAAACAAACAAACAAGCTTACACATCTTCTTAAACGTAATGTCATCATACTATTTCCTCTTTTGTTTTTATCTATCAGTTTTGATAGACTTAGATTTTAGGGGAATGTGCTTCACGTGAAAACTTCCCCTTTTATTTTATTTCCACGCCTTTTGTTTTACACCTACAGAAAACCAACTATACCAAATTAAAAAGCTCTTGGCAAATCAAGCTACAACTTATGTTATAATTTTGCACGGAGGCAAATATATCTTAAATATTTGCACCTACAAAAAACCAACTATATCAAATTAAAGAGCTTTTGACAAATCAAGCTATAACTATGTGCGATTACATCAAACCTTGCTCTTTGTTTTGCACCTACAGGAAATCAACTGTACCAAATTAAAAAGCTTTTGGCAAGCCAAACACAACTATTATACAAAATCAAAGAGCTTTTGACAAATCAAGCTATAACTATGTGCAATTACATCAAACCTTTTAACAATTTAACCTAAAATCATCAAAGGTTAATTTCACAATTGGTTAATTATAACACATTATTTTTTATCAAGTCAATCAAGTGCTGTTAAAAACTAAAAATTTAACAAGATAAAAAGATATTTCATAAATGCAATAGATGTAAAATCAAGGAATGCATTTTCACAAGTGTATAAAAGTTTAAGCAGCACAAATGCAAAAGATTTTTTAATAAAGATAAAATGAGTAAGTTCGTTTATGCTTTTATAGAAAGGTTCAATAGAACATCAATTGCTAGAACAATTCTTAAACGAATATGACGACAATTTGAACGATAGATATAAATATAATCAACAATCATTTGATTGGTTATTTACTTTGATATAGCATAAAAAGATCTCACAAAAGTCTTGATTTTGTTTCGCTTTTAGATTTTGCTATAAGTTCTTTCAGCTTGCATTTAGAAAAGTCTATTATGTTACGAGGCACTACAAACAATTGCAACCAATAAAAAAAAGAAGTAAAATTAAAGAAGATGCCAAAATTAAGCAGGTTGGATTTAGATATAGAAGCCAAAGAAGCGATTTTGTTAACCTAGTTGCAACATAGAACCAGAAAGAGCAAAAGAATCAGTAGAAATCAAGATGGGAGAATTGAAGTCTCCAACACACTTTCACTGCGCTCGCTATATCACGAGGAATTTATGAGAAAAATTATTATTGCACTACCGAAAGGCAGGCGGCTCTTAAGCCGAGCGTACAGCATTTTCAAAAAAGCTAAGTACACATCACAATCTTTGGAGAAGGAAATTGAGTTACGCGAGCGAAAACAATTAGAATTTGAGTGCGACAACGGCGAGGCTACATTTCTGCTCATTCGCGTCGCGGACGTTCCGCAATATGTCGACAAAAATTGGGCAGACATCGGAATTTCCACGTTTGACGGCTATCGTGAATACGAGTTGGAAAATACCACTTCTCAACGTTCAATGCGTGGCGACAACTTTGTAACGAATATCTTTGCAGATTTGAAGTTGTGTGAAAAATCAAGATTTTGCGTTGCTGGCGAGCCAAAAAGATTGGAATTTTATGAACAGTGCAAGCAAAACGATGATAAAATTCTCACGATTGCCACTCAACATCCGAACATCGCGGCGAAGTATTTTTTGCAGAAAAACATGGTAGTTGACATTATAACGATTACAGGTTCATCGGAAATAATGCCCAAGTATGGCGAGGTTGATGCAATATTTGATATTGTTGAGAGTGGCAGGGCGTTGGAGGAAAATGGACTGATAATTTTTGAGGAAGCTATGTTGATTAAAACCAAAATCTTAGTGAGTAAGGCGGCGTTAAAATACGATGAAAATATTTCAAAAATGATAGGGAGACTTGAAAATGTTATTAAATAGGGACTTGTCAACCATAAAAAAGCGGCGACAAGGCATAAATGTCAAAGTGGAGCAAACGGTTAAGGCGATACTTGACGGCGTGCGGGAAAATGGTGATAAAGCAGTTAAGGCGTATGCGGAAAAGTTCGAAGGTTTCGTTGGATATAGTTTTGAGATTGAAAACACCGTTAAAGAAAATGCGGACTTTGTACGGATTTTGGAACGCGCTAAAATGCAAATTATAGAATTTCACAAAAATCAGATTGAAAAATCGTGGTCTATGAGCAAAGATAACGGCGTGATTATGGGGCAAATCGTGCGACCATTGAAGCGCGTGGCGGTGTATGTTCCAGGTGGTACGGCGAATTATCCATCTTCCGTTTTGATGAATGTTATCCCCGCAAAATTGGCGGGTGTAAGCGAAATTATAATGCTGTGCCCAAATCCAAATGACGAAGTTTTAATGGCAGCGAAAGTTGCGGGTGTGGATAAAATCTACAAAATTGGCGGCGCACAGGCAATAGCGGCAGTAGCGTATGGCACGGAAAGCATACCAAAAGTTGATAAGATAGTTGGTCCTGGTAACATCTATGTTGCAATGGCGAAAAAGCAAGTGTATGGCGAGGTTGACATTGATATGATTGCGGGACCGTCCGAAGTGTTAGTAATTGCGGATAAAACTGCAAGCCCAAAATATATCGCTGCAGACTTGATGAGTCAAGCGGAGCATGATAAATTGGCAAGAGCGATACTTATCACGACGAGTGAAAAAATTTTGATTGACACCGAAAAAGAATTAGAACGACAGTTTTCGTATTTGGAACGGCGAGAAATAATCGAGGATGCTCTTAGAAATTATGGGGCTGGAATTGTGGTTGATAATTTAGAAAAAGCGTTTGAATTATCAAACGAAATCGCTCCTGAACATTTGGAAATTCTAACGGAGAACCCATTGGGAAAATTGCCAAAAGTTAAAAATGCGGGCTCGATATTCTTGGGTGAGAATACACCCGAATCGTTGGGCGATTATATGAGCGGCGCTAACCACGTTTTGCCAACAGGCGGAACAGCGAAATTCTGTTCATCGCTTGGCGTTTATGATTTTGTGAAGGTTAGTTCGTACAGTTACTATCCGCGAGAAATTTTGGCAAATTTCAAAGATGACGTGATAAAATTTGCAAAATTAGAAGGGTTAGACGCGCACGTAAATTCGATTAAAGTTAGATTCGAGGTGAGTTCTGATGATTAGTGAAAAAGTTAAAAAGTTAAAACCATACGTTGCAGGAATTCAGCCAGAAGGCGATGGTTGGATAAAATTAAACGCTAACGAAAACACATATCCTCCTTCGCCAGCCGTTGCAGACGCTATAAAAAATTTTGACTTTGCTAGACTTCGTTTGTATCCAAATAGCGACAGTAATGAGTTACGTGAGGTCATATTTCAAAAATTTAATTTAGAGGCATTGGAATGCTGCTTCGTCGGCAACAGCTCGGACGAAGTTTTGGCGATAGCATTTCAGACGTTTTTTAGCGGCAAAACAAATATTTTAACGCCGGACATTTCATACAGCTTTTACAGCGTTTGGGCTCAAATGTATGATATTGGCTTAACGCAAATTCAATTAAATCAAGATTTTAGCATTGACGTTAGCCAATATAAAAATGGTGATGGAGTTATAATTGCCAATCCTAATGCGCCTACTTCTGTTGCTCTCCCTAAATTGAGAGTTGAAGAAATCGTTAAAAACAATCCAAAGCATGTCGTAATTATTGATGAGGCGTATGTGGATTTTGGAGCGGAAACGGCGATTTGCTTAGCAAAAAAATATGATAATCTGTTGGTTGTTCGCACGTTTTCAAAATCATATTCGCTTGCTGGGTTGCGTGTGGGATTTGCAGTCGGAAATAGTCAATTAATAAATGCGATGAATACAGTAAAAAAGTCATTTAATTCCTATCCATTGGATATGTTGGCGCAAATTGGAGCAAAGGCGGCGTTGCAAGACGAAAAATATTTTTACGAGAGCTTAGGGCGCATAATTGCAACCCGTGACAAAACGACCAGAGCTTTGAAGGAGATGGGAATAAATGTTTTGAACTCAAGCACAAATTTTTTATTTATTGAATTCGAAGATGCAAAAAAAGTTTATGAAAAATTGTTAGAAAATAAAATATTAGTGCGTTATTGGGATAAACCTAGGATAAACAAATTCTTACGAGTAACAATAGGTACTGAAAAAGAAATGGAGGCGTTTATACGATGCGTGAAGCAACTTTAACAAGAAAAACTGGGGAAACTGAGATTGAAATCGTCTTAAATTTAAACCGGAAGGGCGAAAGCAAAATTAGCACGGGGATCGGTTTTTTTGATCATATGTTGAACCTATTTGCTTTTCAAGCAGAGGTAGCATTAAGCGTGACGGCAAATGGCGACTTAAATGTCGATGGGCACCACACGGTTGAAGATGTTGGGATAGTTTTGGGGCAAGCAGTGAAAAACGCTCTTGGTGACAAGATAGGTATTAATCGCTATGGCTCTGCAAAAATTCCAATGGATGATGTTTTAGTTGAAACTGTTCTTGATATTTCTAACCGTCCGTATCTTGTTTTCAATGTTGAGCTGCCTGTTTATAAAGTTGGCGATTTTGAAACGGAGCTGACAGAGGAATTTTTCAGGGCTTTTGCTGTAAACGCGGGGATAACTCTGCACATTAACGTCGCCTATGGGAAGAATGCGCATCACATAATCGAAGGAATTTTCAAATCGTTCGGGCGCGCATTGGGCGAGGCGATAAAGATTAGTAGCGATGATATTCCTTCAACTAAAGGGGTTCTGTAAATGATTGCTGTTATTGATTATAATGTAGGCAACGTCAGCAGCGTTTTGAATATGTGTCGCCGTTTGGACGTAACTGCCGTACTCACTAGGGATCCCGATAAAATTAAAAAAGCAAACGGTATAGTTCTGCCCGGCGTAGGGAGCTTCCATGTAGCTATGCGGAATTTGACAGAGTTTGGATTGATAGACGTTCTAAACGAGGTCAAGACAAAGGGCGCAAAAATACTGGGCATTTGTTTAGGTATGCAAATTCTATTTGAAAAAGGATTTGAGGGCGGTGAAACAGCGGGACTTGGATACCTAAAAGGCAATGTAGCTTTAATTAAGACCACTGACAAACTGCCACATATGGGTTGGAACAATATTAGTACAGGCGACGTTTATTTTGTCCACTCGTATATGGTGGAGTCCACGGATGATTGCATTGAGTTTGCAGAATATGGTGGCGTGAAAATCCCTGCAATCGTGCAAAAAGATAACGTTATGGGTTGCCAATTTCACCCTGAAAAAAGTGGTAAAGTTGGCGAAGAAATTTTAAGCAAATGGATGGTAAGTTTATGATAATTCCTGCTATTGACTTATTGGACGGCGAGGCGGTTCGTTTATATAAGGGAGATTATGAGCAAAAAACTGTGTATAGCAAAAATCCCACCGAACTTGCCCAAAACTTCAAAGATATGGGCGCAAAATTTCTACATATCGTTGATTTAGACGGCGCGAGAAGTGGACTAGCCACAAACTATGAAATAATTAAGGAAATAGGCAAAACAATCCCCTTTCAAGTAGGCGGTGGAATTAGAACAGCTGAAACTGTTGAAAAATATTTACAAATTGCTAACAGAGTGATTTTAGGAACTATTAGCGTGAAAGAGCCTCAATTTGTATGCGATATGGTGGATAAATATGGTGTGGATAGAATTGTTGTAGGCGTTGACGTTCGCAATGGAAAAGTATCAACCAACGGTTGGCTTGAAGACAGTGGCGTGGATTATCTTAAATTTATCGATAGATTGCCTGTGGAAATCATTGTTGTTACCGACATTTCCAAAGACGGCACATTGACTTCGCCAAATTGGGATATGTATGAGAAAATTAGAAACAAAAAGGTTATAGTTAGTGGCGGTATAGCGAGCGACGATGACATTAAAAAAGCTGGCAAATACTATGGCGTGATAGTTGGCAAGGCATATTATGAGGGAAAGGTGGATTTAGAGCGATGCTTAAAAAGAGGATAATTCCGTGCTTGGATATTGCAAATGGGAAAGTTGTCAAAGGCATCAATTTTATAGATTTAGTTGATGTTGGCGACGCTGTTGAAGTTGCAAAGCGATACGAACATCAATGCGCCGACGAAGTCGTCTTTCTCGATATTACTGCTACATACGAGAATCGCGATACTATTTATGATTTAATCAAACGCGCTGCAAGCGAACTTTCTATTCCTCTTACTGTCGGAGGAGGAATTCGTACGGTTGATGATTTTCGCAAAATTCTATCTTGTGGAGCAGATAAAGTGGCAATAAATTCATCTGCTGTTGCCAATCCAAACTTAATCCGTGAGGTAAGCGAGGAATTTGGTAGGCAATGTGTCAATGTAGCAATTGACAGTAAATTGCTTGACGGTAATTATAAAGTTTTTGTCAAGGGTGGTCGTGAGAACACAGGACTTGATTTGGTCGAATGGGCGAAGAAATGTGAAGATTTGGGAGCGGGAGAAATTCTTCTCACCTCTATGGATGGCGATGGTACGCAAAGTGGCTATGACATTGCAATGATAAATGCGGTTTGTGATAGAGTAAATATTCCAGTAATCGCAAGCGGTGGATGTGGAAGTATAGATGATATTATCGACGTTTTCAAGAACACCAATTGCGATGCGGCATTGATAGCAAGCCTTTTCCACTATGGAATGGCGACAGTAAATGATGTAAAAATTCAAATGAAAAGGAGTGGTATATCGTGCAGAATATTGACGGTCTAATTCCAGCCATCGTGCAGGATTATTACACAGGTAAGGTGCTAATGCTCGCTTATGTTAATCAAGAGAGCTATGACCATATGCTTAAAAACGGCGAAACTTGTTTTTGGTCGCGCTCACGTCAAAAATTATGGTACAAGGGCGAAACTTCAGGCAACGTGCAAAAAATTAAAAATATGACATTTGACTGTGATAGTGATACGTTGCTAATCCAAGTAGAGCAAACTGGAACAGGCGCTTGCCACACAGGAAGTTATAGTTGTTTCGGGGATAGCGCGACGGGTGAATATGAGATTTTAGATGATGTTTACAGCCGGATAGTTGATAGAAAAAATAATCCAAAAGAAAGGTCATACACCAACTATCTTTTAGAAAACGGTGTTGATAAAATCTGCAAGAAAGTTGGTGAAGAGGCGAGCGAAACCATTATAGCTGCAAAGAATGAAAATAAAAATGATATGATTGGCGAGATTGTTGATTTGGTATATCACTTAGAAGTTTTGATGTTTGTCAGCAGCATAACACCCAAAGATATACGCTCGAAGCTCGCCGAACGGCACGCAAAAGAGGGTAATTTGAAAATTGCAAGTAAAAAGAGTGATTTACATGCTTGATTTGCACATGCATTCTAATTGCTCCGACGGCACGGATACGCCAATAGAATTGCTGAAGAAGTGCGAGCAACGTAGGTTTGAATATGTTTCTATAACCGACCACGACAATTGCAACGCATATAATGATGTGACTAATTGGGCTGAAGCCTTTTCAGGCAAAATAATAACAGGGATAGAGTTGCAAGCATATTTCAAAGGATTATCTATTGAAGTCTTGGGGTACAGTTTTGACATTGCAAAAATGCAGAGCTTCATTAAGAATTTATATTTGCCATTTGATGTTGTCAATAACGAGGAATTAAAACGCTTATATGGCGTTTGCAAAAATATAGGAATGACGTTTGACAATGGCGTAATCGAAAAATATCAAAAGAGCGATATTTACTATGCAGCTGAATATCTGCATAACGAGATAAGAAAAAGCGAATATAACAAACGTTTTATTCCAGATAACGAAAGTCAGGAACGGGAATCTGTTTTCTTCAAACGCCATATTTCCAATCCAAACAGCCCATTTTATATAGATGAAAGTGATTTAATTCCATCTGCCGAAAAAGTTATTGATATTATTCATAGCGCTGGCGGATTGGCGTTTATTGCGCACGTTTTTCAGTATGAGGAAGATGCACTTGACGTGCTGAACGGATTATCTAGTTTTATTGACGGAGTAGAATGTTTTTATCCTTCATTCGAAAATGAACAGATGGAATTTTTATCAAGATTTTGCAATGAGAAAAATTTATTTATATCTGGTGGTAGCGACTACCATGGCACTAAACGTCCTGAAATATCTTTGGGTTCGAAAGTACCGAAAGAGTATGTGGATGAATGGTACAATCATAGGAGACTAACCTAACAGCGGCGCTCGCTTTACTTTACACCCATGAAAAAAAATATAATACCTATTAACTTTTTACAAACACCTACAGATAATTCTGACACGATTGAAGGGTTAAAAACCTTTTGGAAAAAGGTTGCGCCACTCATTTCTCAAAGAGAAAAACATTTTGACGCTGTATGGGAAAAAGGAACTGAAGAAGAAATCTTCGCAGAACTTGTTTTTTGTCTTTTTACTCCACAGAGCAAAGCAATATCATGCTGGGATGCAGTCAATGAACTTGCTGATAAAAATATGATATTTAACTCAAAAAACACAGACATAGTAAAAGTAATATCCAAGGTACGATTTAGAAACAATAAAGCAAAATATGTAACTGAAGCGAGGAACTTATTTACAATATCCGGCAAAATAAAAATAAAAAAAAAGCTTTCATTTTTTGCTGACATATACGAACTACGGAAATGGCTTATACAAAATATTAAAGGCATAGGGTATAAAGAAGCAGGTCACTTCTTAAGAAATATTGGTATAGGTAAAGATCTTGCTATATTAGACAGACATATATTAAGAAATCTTAAAGTTTATAAAGCAATAAAAGAAATTCCTAAAACGTTGAACGTAAAAACATATCTAAACATAGAAAAACAAATGCAGGATTTCGCAGAAGACACAGGAATTCCCATGTCACATCTAGACATGTTATTCTGGTGCAAGAATGCCGGAGGAATTTTTAAATAAAATTACGCTACTCGCCCCCTTATTCACCATTAAGTTTGTGTATAGTCTTATTTCAATATCATCATAAGGATTAAGTCCATTAACTTTCAAATTCATGGTTTTTAAAGATATTATTTTGTATCCGTCAGCACGTCTGTTAAATCGTAAAGAAATGCTTGTTGCTCGTCCTTAATATCAGCTAATATCATATTAACCAATTCCGGGTCACACATACCACACGATTGCAATTGCGGATCAGTATTGTGACCGATCCAAAGGCACCACAGTTCCGGATCCTCCGCCAGCATAGTATCCATCAGCACCTTAGGATCGGTGATCCCGAACAAAAAGCCCCACAATTCATTATCCTCAGCGTACATCTGCCGTATGCTTTTGTCCTTCGCTACATTTATGGCTCTGCCTGCATCATATGTGTACTTGCGCTCGACTTCTCCTCGTGGTGTACCTAAAGCAACGCGCGCCACTTCCGGGTTCTCCTCCACCCACCGTCTCATCCGCTTCGGCAATGTTGATGGTGCTTCAAAAAGAGCATCGTTCTCCACTCCCGGGTAATCCTCCTCCCCCGGTGATACTCCGCGTTCTTTTAGTAATATCATTCTTCTTTCGAATATTTTTCTATTACGCATCACCTTCCTCGCTGCTTCTGCTAGCCTCTTTCTCTCCGCCGCCGTCGCTGCTTCTGCTAGCCTCTTCTTCTCCGCCGCCTCCTCCGCTTTCCTCTTCTCCTCCTCCGCCATTTGCTTCTTCCAATCCTGAACTATCTTATCCGCTTTCTCTGACATCTCCTTTTTTGCTACTTTCTTTTCTAGCTCTTTCTTCTCTTGCGCTATCCTATCTTTCTCTTTCGTTTGCTTCTCTTGCATCTCTTGCCATTTCATCAACCCACTGAAAAGAGTGGTATAAGAAATTCTTGAAAAAAGGTATAATTAAGTGAGCATATAAGCTTTATCAAGGTAATACTGCTTACAACAATTGTTAATAATGACTAGTAGCTTACGCATAACAGCGACAATAGCGACCATTT
>NZ_JAIXMZ010000101.1:0-2565 GCF_020328025.1 Candidatus Endomicrobiellum pyrsonymphae
TGATATTTTGCTTGATTTGTATTGCGGTACGGGAACAATTGGTATATCGATAGCTAGTAACGTGAAAAAAGTTGTTGGAATAGAACAAATTGAACAAGCGATAGACAATGCAAAAGAGAATGCTTTAATTAACAATGTTTTTAATGCAAAGTTTTATATTTCTACAGTGGAAGATTGGATAAAAGAAAATAATAATAATTTTGATATTGTAGTTGTTGATCCTCCCCGTGTTGGACTTACAAAAGACGTTGTTAAATTTTTACTTAAATCGAATGCAAAAAAAATAGTTTATGTTTCCTGTAATCCGGCTACCTTAGCAAGAGATTTGCAAACTATTATCGAAAGCGCTAAATTTGCTGTTAAAGAAATTGTATCTGTTGATATGTTCCCTCAAACGTTTCACGCAGAAGTGATTGTGTTGTTAGAAGTTGCGTAATTATCAAAATAAGACGATTGGAGATACGTTATTATGAAAGCGTTAAGGTTTTTATTTGTGTCTTTGTTTATTTTTACAGGCGTGGCTTATTGCGAAATGTTAACTCTTAATGAATATTTAGACATGGTTATTAAAAATAACAGCGAACTTAGGTCTGCGCAGTTAAGCATTGATGCTGTAAGTGGCAAGCTCGCTGAAATAGAAAAATTTTATTCTTATTCTTTGAGCGCAGGCGTAAATTATCTTGATGATAGAAGCGGAAGACCGTATAATCCGTCTGTAAGAATGGACGACATGTCGAAGTTAAGCTATGATGCCGGTATTAGCAAGCAATTCGCAACCGGTACTCAAGTTTCTTTGGGTTTAAACGGCTCGTTAGGTCGATACAAATATGCGCCAGGTCCCGCCGCGAAGGATCACGATTTGAGCGATATTGCCCCTTTTGTTAAGTTACAACAGTCGTTGTGGAAAGACATAAATGGCGGGTCAACGAAGGCAGGTATAGCAAAATCTAAAGCGAGCGCAAAATCTGCATTGTATTTATTGGAGTATAAAAAACAAAATATTTTACTCAATGTAAAACTCGCATACTGGAATTTGTCATACGCAAAAACGGTTATAGCTTTTAGAAAAATGTCTTTAACAAGAGCGGAAAAGATATTGGATTGGACAACAAGAAGGTATAATATGGATTTGGCGGGAAAATCAGATTTGCTTCAATCTCAGATCGCTGTGAAATTAGGCAAGTTAAATTTGAAGCTGGCTTACGAGGATGAAAATAAAGCAAATAGAGTATTTAATCAACATTTAAACATTAAAGATGATAAAATTAAATACAATCTTGAAAATTTTAAGGATAAAGGAAATGATTTTAAAGGCAGTAAGATGCTTAGCAAGAAAGGTATAAGGGCTGATGTTCTTTCAAGCTTGGAGAATGTGCAAAGTTCTTTATATGATCAGATTGCTCATGATAAAAGTTCCGGAGCAGATTTGGTTTTAAGCGGACAGTTTGTCTTAAATGGTGTGGAACAGGCTCTAAGCGATGCTGTCCAACATATAACAAATGGCGATAAACCGTCTTATTCAATAGGTTTAAAATATACGCTTCCTTTAGATTTTAAACTTAGAAAAACTGTAAATCAAGGTTATGAAGCGGCAAAAAATTCAGCTCAAAAATCTGCCGAATACGCAGCGATTCAAGAAAATAACGATTGGTTTCAGCTTGTAGATAATTGGAACAATGCAAAATTAAGACTTGATCTTGTAATTGAGATAGAAAAGATGCAACAGCAAAGACAAGAAGAAGACAAAAATTTGTTGAGAAAAGGCAGAACCACGACAAATCTTGTTTTGCAAAGCGAACAAGCTTTAGACGATGCTACATTAAATGTTTTAAAAAATATTTTAGAACTAATTCAGATATATGAAAAAGCGAGCGCTTTTTACGGTTGTCAGTTATAATTAAGCAACTTTACGACAAGCGCGCGAAAGAGATATTTTTGCCAGTTTTTTGTTGTCATTAGACTTACTGCATAAATACGTACTCTCCGTACCCCGGCAGCGTCTTTGGCGTTGTCGCCTCTTTCAGGGAAAGGGGAATAAAAACACCGCAGTAAATTCCCCTGGCAATACCTTCATGTATTAATGGAGTATGACGAATAAACATATAAAGCTGTAGAATTATTGAGAAAAAATAAATATCTTTATTAAAAAAAGTTGATGTAAATTTTTGCTAAAATACTGAAAGAATTCACTATCTGTGTTGAAAAAAATAAGAGGCAAAAAGTCTCGATTTAGCATGATATGATATGAAAGGACATGTTGTTATAATATGAAAATTTGGATGATAAAATGAGAAAATGTATAGTCTCAACGTTTTTAGTTTTAGTTCTATTTGGTATTTGTGTTACAGGCTGTAAGACCTATAGTCCATCCTTTAAGCAAACTAAAGCATTAGCGAACCAAGGAGATGCAACGGCTCAGTATAATCTGGGAGTGATGTATGCTAATGGAGAAGGAGTTCAACAAAGTTATGATGAACTCCTTCTCCATTAGCAGTAAAATTTTATCAAAAAGCAGCGGACCAAGGAGATGCAAAGACTCAGTATAGTTTAGGAGTGATGTATGCC
>NZ_JAIXMZ010000046.1:0-10626 GCF_020328025.1 Candidatus Endomicrobiellum pyrsonymphae
CCTATAGCGATGGAACCGCAGTTAAGATTTGCAATCAGAGAAGGTGGTAAAACAGTTGGTTCAGGCGTTGTTACTGAAATTGTTGAATAATATTGTATAATGTGTAGGGTGGAGAGAAAATAGGACACTGCACTCTGTAATCTTAAAAAGAAAGAAATACGTATTAGTCACGTTGTTTGTGACACATAAAAAGAATCGGAGAATTAAACGAGATGGCAGAAAGAGTTATTATAGTTATGGCGTGCAGTGTTTGCAAAAATAGAAATTATTATTTTGACAGAAACAAAAAACAAGAAGGAAAACTTGCATTGAAAAAGTTTTGTAGAAATTGCGGAAAGCGTACTGGTCACAAGGAGACAAAGTAGTTTACAGTTCGCGGTTGGGGGCATAAGCTAATGGTAAACTGCTGGTCTCCAAAACCAGCTTTGGAGGTTCGAATCCTTCTGTCCCCGTTTTTCAATGATATTGTTGAAGGTATGAAATGAATTTAATTAAGAACGTTACACAGTTTTTTCAAGATGCGTATTATGAACTTGCAAAGGTTACGTGGCTTGGTAGAAAAGAAGTTGTTGGAACTACTGTAGTTGTAGTTGTTTTTGTTGTTATCATGTCTATTTTTGTAAGTATTGTTGATTTATTTTTAGGCGCGATTGTAGGCATTATGTTATAAGCTGGAGTAAAAAATGGCAAACCAATGGTATGTTGTTCATACTTATTCAGGTCATGAGGATAAGGTGAAGAAGAGTTTAGAAATGGCTATTGTAAATTTAAGTATGTGCAATACTATTTCGCAAATACTGGTTCCTACTGAAGAAGTAGTTGAAGTAAAACAAAATAAAAAAAGAATAAAAAAAAGAAAATTTTATCCCGGGTATGTTTTTGTAGAGATGACTATGAATAATACGACTTATTGGCTTGTCAGAAATACTGCAGGAGTTACAGGTTTCTTGGGTGGCGTAAAGCCTGTTCCGATGGCGCAAGATGAGGTTGCAAATCTTCTTAACACAGTTGCCAACCCGGATGCCTCTAAGCCTAGACCGGCAGTATCATTTGAAAAAGAGGAAACTGTTCGTATTGTAGAAGGACCGTTTAAGCACTTTATCGGTATTGTTGAAGAGGTAAATCAGGAGAGAGGCAGACTTAGGGTTATGGTAACAATATTTGGAAGACCTACACCCGTAGAACTCGATTTCTTACAGGTCGAAAAAATATAGAAGTGTCGAAATTGAATCTTTTTAACAGATCCAGCAATTAATATCCTTCGGTGGTCGGTGATTTGTAGTTTCGCCGATATGAAAGCGATACGGGAGTAACACAAAATGGCCTCAAAGAAAGTAAAAGCAATGATTAAATTACAAATCCCAGCAGGTGGAGCAAGTCCTGCGCCACCGGTAGGTCCGGCGTTAGGACAGAAGAGTGTAAATATTATGGATTTTTGTAAACAGTTTAATGAGAAAACAAAGACTATGGAAAAAGGCATGACAATACCTGTAGTTATAACAGTATTTGAGGATAAGTCATTTACTTTTATAACAAAGATGCCACCTGTATCTGCTTTGGTAAAAAAAGCGGCAAGTATCGCAAAAGCCTCAGGTATTCCAAACAGGAATAAAGTTGGCAAAATTACTGTAGCTCAAGTAGAAGAAATAGCAAAGCAAAAAATGCCTGATTTAAATGCGAACGGAGATATTAATGCCGCAAAGCTTATGATTGAGGGCACTGCAAGAAGTATGGGTATTGATATAGTCAAGTAGTACGCGTTACAAAACTCACCTAAACTTAAAGCGCGTGAAAACAATTCGTTCTTAACGAATTGAAATGGAAAATAGAGCGGGAGTCGATTATTGGTTAACTAAATTTTATGTTGGCGCGATTGTATCAAATAATAAAGTCAGTTGGCTATGGTTCGACGGCGACCACGGAGAGAAAAAATGAGTAAAAGATTAAATGAAGTTGCGAAATTAGTTGATAAAAGTAAGATTTATACAATAGAGGAAGCATCGGCTCTTGTGAAAGAAACGGCAAAGGCAAAATTTGATGAAACGATTGAACTTCACATTAAACTTGGAATTGATCCTAAGCAGAGTGATCAAATGGTAAGAGGTACAGTATCGTTGCCTCAAGGTTTAGGTAAAGCAAGAAAAATTGCAGTTTTGGCAAAGGATGAAAAGCAAAAAGAAGCCGAAGTAGCAGGCGCTGATATTGTGGGCTCTGACGAACTGATTGAAGACATATCAAAAGGCAAACTTGACTTTGATGTTTTAGTTGCAACTCCTGACGCCATGAAAGATTTGAGCAAAGTTGCAAAGATTCTTGGACCTAAAGGTCTTATGCCGAATCCAAAATCAGGCACTGTAACATTTGAAATTGGCGCTACGGTTACAGAACTTAAAAAAGGAAGAGTTGAGTATAAGAACGATTCTTTCGGAATAATTCACGTTCCTGTAGGAAAGGCATCTTTTGAAAAAGAGAAAATAGCAGATAATATAAAAACTTTGATAGATGCTGTTGTAAAAGCAAAACCTTCAAGCACGAAAGGGCAGTATGTAAAAAGCATTTCAGTTTCGTCAACAATGGGTCCGGGCATATTTGTTGAGCAGAAAATTTAAGTTGCTTTTTGGATAAATTTTTGTATCTATAGTCAACTAACTTTATATTGATGCATTGCGTTAGCTCAAAAATAGATGCAATGTGGGGCGGGCTGACAAAGCAACAGCTCATTCATCTAGCTAGGAAGTCCAAACGGAGTAGCGTGCTGTTTTTGAGCTAACCCTACGGACTATGTGCCCTTTTCGGTAAATTTCGTCTGTTTTATTTGGTCAATATGGTGCTACCTCCCCATAAAACGGTCAAAGTTTCCTCGGAAATTTAAGTGGCGTGCTTTATCAATATAAAGTTAGTTGATAGTAAAGGGTGGCTACGTAGCCGCCCTTTATTTTTGTGAAGGAAAATGTAAAATGAGCGAAATAGAAGAAATAGAAAAACTACTGAAACCTGTAGCAGAACAAGAAAAAATTGAAGTAGTTGATGTTCAGTATGTTAAAGAAGATGGTGATTGGATTGCCAGGATTTTTATTGATAATGACCATGGTATAACGATGAGTGATTGCGAGCGCGTTAGTCATGTTTTTAGTAATGTTTTAGATAAGAGTGATATATTAAAAGAGTCTTATATTTTGGAAATTTCTTCTCCCGGTCTCAACAGAGTATTGAAAAAAGAAGAGAGTTTTAAGCGTTTTATAGGCAGTAAAGTAAAAATTCAAACTCTAAAGTCAATTAATAATCAAAGAAATTTTTTAGGTGAGCTTTTGGATTTTAGCGACGGGAAAGTAAAAATAAACGATGCAACAAACGGTATAGTAGATATAAATTTTTTAGATATAAAAAAAGCTAATATAGAGACAGATATTTAGGGGGAAAGATATGGCAGAAAAGGGCGAACTTTTAATGGCTCTTGAGCAGATTGAAAAAGATAAGAAAATTAGGAAGGAAGACATTTTGACAGTGATAGAAAATGCTCTTGTATCAGCGTATAAAAAGCATGTAGGCAGAAACGTTAATGTTGAGGCTAAAGTTAATACTGAAACAGGAGAAATGGTTGCCAGTGTGATAAAAGTTGTTGTGAAAGATGTTGCAAAGCCTCTTGTAGAGATAAGTGTTCAGGATGCAAAAAAACTTGGACAGAGTTCTGAGATTGGCGCTGAAGTAAAAATATATCTTGATACTCAAGATTTCTCGCGCATTGCCGCGCAAACAGCGAAGCAAGTTATTGTGCAGAAAATTAGAGAGTCTGAAAGAGACTCTCTATTTGAAGAGATGAAAGAAAAAGTCGGACAAATTACAACCGGCACTATATATCGCATAGCAAATAAAAACCTTATAGTAGATTTGGGCAAAACAGAAGCTGTTCTCCCTGGCAGCGAGCAGGTTTTTAAAGAAAAGTTTAATGAAGGTCAGTACATAAGAGCTGTAATTGTAAAGGTCGAAAAGAACATTAAAGGTTTGGAGATTGTTTTATCAAGAGCAAGTACAGAACTTGTAAAGAGACTTTTTGAATTGGAAGTTCCGGAAATTTATGAAAAAATTGTAGAAATAGTAAACGTTGTAAGAGATGCCGGAATGAGGACAAAAATTGCTGTGTCATCGAACAATCCTAAAGTGGATCCTGTGGGTGCGTGTGTCGGGGTAAGGGGCGCAAGGATCAAACCTATTATTGATGAATTAAGAGGAGAAAGAATAGATTTAGTGTCCTATTTCTCTGATCCTGCAAAATACATAGCTGGCGCTTTGTCTCCGGCAAAGACAATCTCAGTAGTTATTATTTCCGAAGAGGATAAAAAAGCGGAAGTATTGGTAACTGATGATATGTTGTCTTTAGCTATTGGTAAAAACGGACACAATGTAAGACTTGCCGCAAAACTTACTGGTTGGCGCATTGATGTGAAGTCTGAGGGACAAAAGAAACATGAAAGCGAAGCAAAAGTTGAAAGACAAACTGAGGCGCTCGAAAAACTTGAAGATCTCAGCGAAAAAACTAGAAAGATACTTGTTAAGGCAGGATTTACAGATATGGAGAAATTAGCGCTACTTGCAGTTGAAGATCTTATTACTTTGCCATGTATAGGTCCTAAAACTGCTGAAAAAATTATTGAGTCGGCAAAAAAAAGCTTGAGACGTTAGTCGTTTTGCAAAATAAAGTTACTGTGGTCAAATCGCTTAGATGGTACCATTGGTGTTCTCGTGAAGAATGAAATGACGAAGCAATCCAGCATTGTTGTTGTTTAGTCGCCACGATTTGTGAGCGTCGCGAGTCTCGCGATGGACAAACAGCGTGTTTTGTCGTTTTTCGCAGTAGAGCTTATTGTATCATGCGTTGGCGCAATTTAAAACGATTTGACTATACGTCGATAAATAGCGGGAGTGTTTATGTCATTGAAACGAGTTAATAAATCAAAAGATTCTGAAGAAAAGACTATAAAAAAGAAAACCGTATCATCAGCTAAAACAAAAGATGATTCGGCTAAAAAAATAGTAAAAAAAGCTGTTGCTCCATCCGCTAAAAAAACAGTTAGAACTAAAGTTGTGTCTAAAAAAACTGAGTCAAAATCTGATACAAAAACTGTTAGAACAAAGGCGGCAAAAGTTAGTTCTAGTGAGAAGAAAATTATTAAAAAAATTAATGTTGAAGAAAAAACTCGTCGTCGTGCAAAACGTGTAATTAAAGAAAATCCTGTTATGAAAAAAGAAGATGTGTCAAAAGAACAGCATGTTGTCGTTGCCGATCATTTGCGATCGATTGTAAAAGCTCCGTCAGAAACGAAAGTTGATAAACAAAAAGAAAAACCTATTGTTGTGTTGTCTGAAAAAGTGGTTGTTGAACAAAAATTGGCAGAACAGAGACAGTTTGTTGCAAAGTCCGAAGAATTAAAAGTTGCTATAGAAACGGGATCACCTAAACAAGATTTGAACGAAAATAAATTTAAAAGTACAATTCTAATTAACGAGTTGGTAACTGTAAGAGAGCTTGCCGATAAAATGAGACTGAGTGTCTGCGATGTTTTAAAAAAACTTCTTTCAATGGGAAGTCTTGCTACTATCAATCAAAGACTTGATGCAGATACGGCTATTCTTTTAGCTGGCGAGTTCGGGTATGATGCCAAGATGGATTCTATTTATGCTGGAGAGAAAATAGGTTCTATTAAGGAGGAAGATCCTACAAAATTAAAGCAGCGCCCTCCCGTGGTTACTATTATGGGGCATGTTGATCATGGCAAGACGTCTCTTCTAGATTCTATAAGAAGCAGTAATGTTATTGCAGGCGAGCATGGTGGAATTACTCAGCATATAGGCGCGTACAAAGTCAAAACTTCAAGTGGGCAGTTTATTTCATTTTTAGACACTCCGGGACACGAAGCTTTTACGGCAATGCGTTCGAGAGGCGCTCAAGCTACAGACATAATTGTGCTTGTTGTTTCCGCAACCGATGGCGTTATGCCTCAGACTGTTGAAGCCATAAATCACGCAAAGGCTGCAAATGTGCCAATTATAGTTGCAGTAAATAAAATAGATATGCCGGGCGCTGATTCTCAGAAAATTAGACAAGAATTAAGCAATTATGGTCTTATTTCTGAAGAATGGGGTGGAGATACGATAATGGTTGATATTTCTGCGAAACAGAAAATCAACATCGATTCATTACTTGAAATGATTTTACTTAAAGCGGAAATGATGGAACTAAAGGCAAATCCTGATAAAAATGCAGAAGGAATAGTGATAGAAGCAAGACTCGATTCTCGCAAAGGTACTATTGCAACGTTTTTAGTGCAAGGTGGGACCTTAAAAATAGGTGATAATTTAGTTGTGGGTACGACTTATGGTAAAGTAAGAGCGATGGCTGATGAACACGGGAAAAGGTTTGATACAGCGCTTCCAAGCACTCCTGCCGGGATATTAGGTATTAATGAACCTCCTCAGGCAGGAGATAAATTTCTTGTAGTTGAAAATGAGGCTAAAGCAAGAGAAGTTGCAGAATCTAGAAAACTGAAAGCAAAAGAAACTTCTTTAAAACCAAGACATCATTTGTCTTTGGCGGATATAAATATGGGTCAGGCAAAAGATTTAAGAATAATATTGAAGACTGACGTGCAGGGTTCTTTGGGCGCTTTAGGCGATGCTCTTGAAAGACTTTCTACTTCTGAAATAAGCCTAAAAATAATACATAGGGATGCCGGTGCGATTACGAAGTCAGATGTTGCTTTAGCAGTTGCCTCAGATGCTTTGATAGTTGGTTTTAACTTACGTCCTGATGCTGTTGTCGAAAAACTTGCAGAAGTAGAAAAAGTAAGTATAAACGTTTATAGAGTTATTTATGATTTGATTGCCGATGTTAAAGCGGCTATGGAAGGTTTGCTTGATCCTGACACGAAAGAGAAAATACTTGGTAAAGCAGTTGTTAAACAGGTATTTAGACTCTCAACACATGGAACTATTTCAGGCTGTTCTGTAGTGGACGGAAAAATCCAGAGAGGAGCAAAAGTAAGATTGTTGAGAGATAATGTTATTGTTTTTGAAGGAAATATTTCTTCTCTCAAAAGATTTAAGGACGATGTCAAAGAGGTTGAAAAAGATTACGAATGTGGAATTGGTCTTGAAAATTTCTCAGATATCAAAGCAGGCGATGTAATTGAAAACTTTACTTTTGAAAAAGTTGCAAGAAAGTTAGAAAATAATTAGTTGTCTGCTATAAGTATGATTTTTATTTTTTAGTCCTTTTAATCTCATATATTTTTCTACAGATATTTTTAATAAACAATCGTTTGCTTTCCATGTTGCTGTATATTCAACCATCAAAGCATCAAAAAACATCCACGCTTCTGCAGGTATTCCATTTTTTAATTCGCTAAATTTTTCAATCTTGTACTATAAATCTTTAGTATATTTTTCCATTTATCTGTCCCTTGAGCAGATGTTTTCAGTCTTGCGTTCTTAATCAAATCGTATATTAGCGCTTTACCGGCTTCCTCTTCTGTCCAGTTATGTTTTTGTAAAAGATTTGTTATATAGGCGATCACTTCTTTTGCGACGGTTTCCGGAGAAATTGCCTGTTCTTTTATTCCGTCGTCATTCATTTGTTTTTTTTATTCCGGATTCAAGAGACATTTGCCGTACTTTTTTGATTTCGTTTGTTATTGCTTCTGCTATTTTTGAGTTCATTTATAGAATTCCTAGTTCTTTATACACATAAGCGCCAAAGTTTGCTACTTTGTTGGCTAAATAACCAAACTATTTTAAACTATTTTTAGTTTCATTTTGTTTTTTTATTTCGGATTCAAGAGACATCTGTCGTACTTTTTTGATTTCGTTTGTTATTGCTTCTGCTATTTTTGAGTTCATTCATAGAGTTCCTAGTCCTTTATACACATAAGCGCCAAAGTTTGCTACTTTGTTGGCTAAATAACCAAACTATTTTTAAACTATTTTTAGTTTTATTGAGTATGCTTTGGCTTATATATGATTCCAATGTCCGCAAATACTTGCAGATACTGGTGAGCGCTCAAATCGCTATTTAATTCTTTTAAAAAAGCTGATTTTGGTTTCTTTTTATCCTTTTGAGGCATGTATGTCAAATGCTTGTTGTATTTTAAATAGCTGCTCGTTGAATTTGGTTTTATTCATTTTTTGCAAGTTTTGTAAGTTCAATATTTTCCATTGTACAGCCGGTAATTTTTGCAGATTTGGAATATTAACTAATTCCCAGTTTGGATTTAACGAATAAAAATTTAATATAAACGCTTTATCTTTCTCTGTTAAAGAATGATGTATAGTCTCTATCAATTTTTTTAATGTTTCTTCATGATCTTGATGTGTAAAAGGCAATTCACTCATACCATTAAAATATTTTTCAAACGCAGACTGTTGGTTTTTAACAGTTGGATTTAAAAGTTCATAATGGGCGCCACTGTCTATCAGTATAGTATATATAAAAGCTGATTTAATTTCTGGCGTTATTGCCTCGTTTTGTAGTAGAATTTTTATGTCAAACAAATCCCTTGGATGTTGTCGATTGATAGCAGCGTGGATTTTCCCGCCGTATAACTCCGCTACAGACAATATCCTAAAATCCAAAAATACTCCGTATCCTTCTACAATTTTGTGGTTTATTGGCATAAAAACAGGTTCATATATGCAACCTCTAGCGTTATAGTTGGTCTCTATTTTAATTTCTGCTAAACCAAAACTGCACAATATTTTCTTTATACCATCATAACATGTTATAATAGTGGACTTAATACTAATTTTATTAAGTTTATTCGATATCCGTAGTAAAGCGTCATCTATATTTTTAAAAGCAATTTCTCTTTTCTCAAAACCTACGTAGGCTAAATCTATATCAACAGATACCCTTGGTAAATCTCTAACAAAAAAAATTGATTGCTGTTCCGCCTTTTAACGCAAAACATTCTTCACCTCTTAAATATGGCATGACAGATAGTAATAGTTTTACTTGCTTGTAATATGACTCTTTTTTATTCATTCGCTCTTTCTTCAATTACTATGTTATATTTTTTATTAAATTTGCCATACCTGCTAATAACTCGTACACCAGAACCTAAGTCTATTGATTCTAAATTTATATATTTAAACCAAGAGTAGCTAAATTTCTCTGACAGATATAAAAATAATCTTTTAACTTTTATTGACTTACAATTCTCTAATAATTGCTGCAATAAATTTGGTCTAAGGGTCATTAAAAATTCAAATATTTCATATGCCTCTTGTACCGGTTCATTTTTTGGTGTTTGATACAATAACTCAAATGCCGCTCGTTCCAGAGAAGAAATTTTTACTATCCTTTGATTTACTTCAAAATCCTCTAACCCTATATTTTCAGGCAGAAAATTGGTTTTATAATGTTTCCAATCATCAGTAAAAGAATATTTTAAAAACCATTCCGGTGCTTTTATATCTCTACTAGAAAAAATGCTCCATGTATTTTTTACTTTTCCATAGTGCGTTTTACTTTTTAACGATAAGGCAAAATAGCCACCTACATGTATTCTAAATCCAGATTGTTGCAAAACATGTAAAGCTTCCTCGAATGTTACTTTGCCAGCAGGAAATTTCACGCAAGCTCCTCGCCCTATAGATTGCAATAATCCACTCTGCCTATATTTATATTGTAATTGTTTAGATATCCCTCGATCTTTAAGCCAAGCAGAAGTTATTATGTTGTCAGAAGTTTGTATTAGTGTTTTTAAAAATAATGATTTCAGTCTATTCATAATAGACCAATGATAATATTTTTAAAGTAAATTGTCAATATATTGCAAAACATTTCAACATATTGCGCGCTTTAGGAAATTATGAAATAGTTGCAAATAATGAAGTGGAGTTTTGTAGTTTAAAGATTTGTGTCCTCCTTGCGTATCATACCAAAAAAGTCATCTTTTGATTTTCTTATTTGCCAAACAATCTTCATTTCTATAAACGAACTGCTCTTTTACCATTCTGCAAAAACACTCAATAAAGGCGTTGCTTTTTGGACAGCGCGGGTAATTCCAATGTCTGTGCAAGCGCATAAAATTTGTTGTAATATTGCATTTTGCGTCTCGCATAATTTACACCAATCCCAAAGGTTTAGCTTAAGCCAAACCTTTGACCCAACCCTTGCTGTTAACTTCGTTATACCAGTTTTCAAAATGTGCAATATGTGTTTGAGATTTTGAGGTTTAAAAGGTTAAAATGTTAAAAGTAAGGGATTAAATTTGTATAATGACAACAGTTGTAGTTTGATTATTTAAAAGAGTACGAAAATAGAGTTTAGATTCTGAAGAACAAAGTAAGAAGAGTTTAAAGAGTCTGGACTACAAGAACGGAAGGGTATTAGAATGATTAATTTCAAGAGAGTGATAAGCGTTGTTGTGATATTTAGTTTGGTATTGAGTTCATGCGGAGGAAACAAGGATAGTGGGAGTGGAGTAAGTGGGCTAGGAAGGAATGTAGAGTTGAATATATTTGAGAACGACATTAAAACCACTGGGGTGGCAGAGGATGTAATGCAAGTTGGGTCGACTATGAAGCTAGTGGGTAGTCGGTTTGAAATGTGTGACCTTGACAACGCCACTG
>NZ_JAIXMZ010000005.1:0-31310 GCF_020328025.1 Candidatus Endomicrobiellum pyrsonymphae
CATTATACAAATTTAATCCCTTACTTTTAACATTTCAACCTTAAAGATTATACAATGGAAACAATCAAAATTCAATCAGAGATCTTTGTCTTCTTTCTACCCTTAAATCTTCCTACCTCAAACCTTTCTGCCAGCAAATGTAACCGTCGCTATTATATCAATTTAAACCTTAAAATCTCAAACACATATTGCACATTTTGAAAGTTGGTATAATGAAGTTGACTTCATTGTTCGCAACTACTTCACAATTTCCTAAAGCGTGCATTATGTTGTGATGTTTTATGCTTTTTTGATTTTTCAATCAATATTTGGTAAAATCTTGCCATGAGATTGTGTAAGTTGCAAAAAAAGAGCAAAGAACAAGCCTATAAAATCTTTACTTTTAAACAAAACAGCTTCCAAGTAAAAAAGTTCGCTTCTGTTCCTTTCAATCAACGTATTGTTTTCGCTCCTCACTGTATGCGAAATACCGCAGTTTGTGTTGCCGTTGAAAAGGATAGCTACTACATCTGCAAAGAATGCGACAGTTGCAAAATAAATGATATAAGCAAGCTTGTAAACAGTTTAAACTATAAAGCTCTTTACGTTGTCAAAGGTGGAAGCGCTATAGGTAAAATTATAAAAGAGCAAAAACCGAAAGCCATAGTTGGTATTGCCTGTTTTTTTGAGGGAGACCAAGCGTTTAAAATGCTCAAAGAAGAAAACATAGTAGCGCAGTTTGTGGCGCTTACAAAAGATGGGTGCGCCGCTACAGATACGGACTTAACGGAAGTTGCAAAAGTATTGAAATATAGTTAGACTAAAGTGTTAACAAATAATTTATCTAAACATGTATTCTTCGCTACACTCAGACGACCGAACGCGTCTCGTGCGACTTGTTCACAAGATATAAGCTTAATGATTAGCAATAGAGGAGCTTTGCTCCGAAGGAAAATGTAACAATGACAACATTAAAATTCAGTGAATTAAATTTATCAAACGAAATAATTAAAGCGGTTGAAGATTTGGGTTTTGAAGAAGCTACACCCATTCAAAGTCTTTCCATACCTAAAATGATGGAAGGTATAGACATTATAGGTCAAGCCCAAACAGGTACAGGAAAAACAGCAGCTTTTGGTATTCCTGTCTTAGAAAAAATTGACGTAAAAAACAAAGTTGTACAGACAATAATTTTGTGCCCTACTAGAGAACTTGCGATACAGGTTGCAGAAGAGTTAAAACTTTTCTCAAAATACAAAAAGGGTATTAATATAGTGCCTGTTTACGGCGGACAGCCTATTCAGAGGCAGATTGTCGCTCTTCACAAAGGCGCACAAATTGTCATAGGTACCCCTGGCAGAGTTATAGATCATTTGGAGCGCAAAACATTGAAACTCGACACAGCTTCTACTGTAGTTTTGGACGAAGCCGACGAAATGCTTGATATGGGATTTAGAGACGATATAGAATTAATTCTTAAGAGTATGCCTGAAGAAAGACAAACTGTTTTTTTCTCAGCTACAATGCCTAAAGAATTTCTATTCCTTACGAAAAAATATCAGCGTCATCCCGAAACTATAAAAGTTGTCAGTGAAAAATTAACCGTGCCTTTAATTGAACAGTATTATTTTGACATTAGAGAACATCAAAAACTTGAGGCTCTTACAAGATGCCTTGATATGTATGCCCCCAATCTTTCTATTGTTTTTTGTAATACAAAAAGGAGAGTTGACGAAATTACTTCTTCTCTTCAAGCAAGAGGCTACGCTGCAGATGCTCTTCACGGAGATATGAATCAGTCACAAAGGGACAGAGTAATGACAAAATTCAGAAGTGGCGCGATAGAACTTCTTATTGCTACAGACGTAGCAGCTAGAGGCATAGACGTCGACGATATAGATATGATTTTTAACTATGACGTTCCAAAAGATGACGAAGATTACGTGCATAGAATAGGCAGAACAGGCAGAGCTGGAAAAACCGGAAAAGCTTACAGTTTTGTTTCAGGCAAAGATATTTATAAGTTAAGAGATATTCAGAGATATACCAAAGCAAATATTAAGAGAGTTCAGGTTCCGTCTCTTGCCGACGTTGAAAACACAAAAGCAACAATAATGCTTGATAAAATAAAAGAAGTTCTAAAAGAAAAGGATTTAGAAAAATACACAAGAATGGCAGAATCTTTAATTGCAGATGAAACCACCTCTTTAGATGTCGCGGCAGCTCTTTTAAAAATGATGTTTATTTCCGAAAAGAAAGAACAAAAAGCAGACGTTTTTGCGAGCGCATCAAGTAGCAAATATTCTGACACCGGCGCCCGAAACAGCAGTATGGCAAGGTTATTTATCAACATAGGCAAAAAAGATAATGTAAGAGCAGGAGATTTTGTAGGAGCCATTGCCGGAGAAGCAGGAATAAGTGGCGATTCTGTAGGAAATATTAAAATTTTAGACGCTTTTTCTTTTGTTGAAGTTCCTCGAGATCAGGCTGACAACGTAATTAGCGCTTTGCATTCAAGCAATATTAAAGGAAAGAAAGTTTCAGTTGAACTTGCAAAGGGAAATAGCGGTTCTTCATACGGCGCAGAAAAACGTTCTAGTTACAAAAATCTTTCAAGAGGTATAGCCAACTAACTTTATAGAGGAGAAGATTAATCTTTATGCCACTATTTGAATTTGTTTGCAGAAAATGTAACAAAAAATTTGAAGTCCTTGTTTTTTGTAAAGATTCTGTAATCTGTCCCGAATGCCAAAGCAATGAAGTTGTGAAGCAGTTTTCCAGTTTTGTAGCTAAATCATCTTTATCAAACTGTGTTGCCACTGGTTCATGCCCGGCAGTTTCAGAGCGCAAACATAAATGTTCCAGTAGTTGCTGTTGTCATTAAATCGGAGGGACCATGCAAAAATTTAGTTTGCAGACATTGTTGGTGTTTTCTTTTGGATTGATATTTGGACTCTTCATGAAATTCTCATTTGTGGTTCTTTTGGCATTACTAGTTGCATTAATTGCCGTATTTATTTACACGATGCGAGATGCGGCAGGACTGAAACGTGGTCAATGCTCACAGTTTATAATTGTATCTGCAACTCTATATTTGGTAGCATTGTTACTTTCGTCTTACTCTATCGTAGTCCTCGTTTTATTTGTCGGTTATGAAGTTTTCAACAAAAGGGAATTGAAAACTATAAATTACAGAATGTTGCCATTTTTTCTTATTACATTTCTGCTATCGCTTAAAAAAATGTTTTAAGTTAATAGTGCATGAACTACCTAAAAGAAGACACTATTGCCGCATTATCAACTGCTGCCGGGAAATCCGCGATTGCAGTTATTCGTTTATCTGGGCAAGAGGCATTTCAAGTTATAAGCAAAATATTCCAAACCAAATCTAAGCCTGAGCAACAAGTTAAGCGCGGATATATTGTTGATGGCGCAGAAAAAAAAGATGAAGTTCTTTGCGCTTTTTTTACAGCGCCGCATACATATACGGGCGAAAACTTAGTAGAAATTTCTGCCCACGGGAACCCCTTAATAATCAACGAGATTTTAAATCTTTTATACAAAAACGGCGCAAGACCGGCAGAACCAGGCGAATTCACCTATAGAGCGTTTTTAAATGGTAAAAAAGATCTCGCGGAAGCGGAAGCCGTATGCTCTTTAATAACAAGTAAAACCGCAACCTCTGCAAAAGCTGCTTTAAATAATGTCAGCGGCATCTTTTCACAAAAAATCAAAGATATTAGAGATTCCGTTACAAATCTCATCGCCTTTATGGAAGCAAATTTAGATCATCCTGAAGAAAATATCATGTTTTTATCTCGTGATGAGAAACTTTTGAGACTTGATTCGTACATAGAAAGCATTCAAAATCTTTTAAATTCCTATAAAACAAGTAAAATTCTGCAGAATGGGATAAAAGTTGCAATCATAGGGAAACCAAACGCAGGGAAATCCTCTTTGCTTAATGCAATTTTAGGCAAAAATAGGGCAATTGTCACAGATATTGCAGGAACTACAACAGATGTCATTGAAGAGACTATCGACTGTCACGGTATTCCGCTTACAATTATGGACACGGCAGGTCTTAGGGATCATGCTGACAATTCAATTGAATTTTTAGGACAAGCAAAAACCAAAGAAATTATCGGCTCTGCCGATATATTAATATGGATGTTCGATGCTTCTTCACAATTAGATCAAAACGATGCGCAGATAGCAGATTTTTTGAAGAAATCAAATTTAAATACACCTATTATAGGTGTGTTAAATAAATCCGATTTGCCTTTAAACTCATCTTGTAACATCGATTCAATTTTACAATCTAACTTTTCTACTGTAATAAAAATTTCCGCAAAAACTGAAACCGGCATTTCTAAGTTACTAGATGAAATTGCAAAAATCGCAGGCGTTTCAGATTCTCAAAGCGATTATGTGATGATAAATTCTCGTCATTTTATATTATTACAAAACGCTTTAGACACTTTAATGAGAACAAAGCAAGTATTAACTGCAAAAGATGCCGACGAAATTGCATGTTTTGAGGCAGTGTCGGCACAGACAGCATTAAACGAAATTTTAGGCATTAATGTTAAGCAAGATATTTTAGATACAATTTTTTCAACCTTTTGCATAGGAAAATAAAGTGGGTTCAGATTACCTAGAATAGGTAGAATGTTATGTGATTTTCACCTTAAACTGGCGAAAAACAAGAAGTAAAAGACAAAGATTTTTATGTTTTGGTAAAAAATTTTTAAAAAAATTTGATAGAAATCTTAAAAGATAGAAAAACTAAGGATTTTTAGATATCGCTATTTTGTAATATTGTTTTGATTTTGCATCTTTCTATTTTTTAGTATCTTTTTGATTTTGCGTTGACAATAACCAAAAAAAACCAATACAGTTGC
Source organism: Candidatus Endomicrobiellum pyrsonymphae (assembly GCF_020328025.1). Lineage (NCBI taxonomy): Bacteria > Pseudomonadati > Elusimicrobiota > Endomicrobiia > Endomicrobiales > Endomicrobiaceae > Candidatus Endomicrobiellum > Candidatus Endomicrobiellum pyrsonymphae. The sequence continues at coordinate 4,884 of NZ_JAIXMZ010000005.1, forward strand.
TTGAAAGCAAGTCTTTATTTTGATAGAATGAAGATGTAATAAGCACACAGTTGGATTTGCCAAAGGTTCCCAAATTTAGATTTGTGGATTTTGGAGATTGAAAATTGTGGAAGCCGTAAGACGAAAATTGTTCGTCCGAAACGGGTCTGCGTTAAACGCAGCAAAAAACCAAAGGGGAAGTTATGGCAAACATTAGCATGAAGGCTTTGCTGGAGGCCGGTGTTCATTTTGGACACCAAACTAGAAGATGGAATCCAAAGATGGCAAAATTTATTTTTGGAAAGAGAAATAAGATACACATTATTGATCTTCAGAAAACGCTCAAAGAGTTGAAGGAAAACCACAAAGTTATAAGAGATCTTGTCGCAGAAGGAAGAGAAATTATATTTGTAGGTACAAAGAAACAGGCTCAGCTTTCAGTGAAAGAAGAAGCATTACGTTGTGGAGCGTTTTTCGTTACTGAGAGATGGTTAGGTGGAACGCTTACAAACTTTGAAACATTGAAAAAATCAATTGCAAGATATAAAGAAATAGAGAAAATGAAAGAAGACGGTATTCTTAGAGTTCTTTCAAAGAAAGAACAGTCTCAGATTGAAAGAGAGAGAATTAAGCTTGAGAAGTCTTTAGAAGGTCTTAAAAACATGACGAGGCTTCCTGGACTTATGTTTGTCATAGATCCTCATGAAGAGGCGACAGCAGTTTCAGAAGCAAGGAAACTTAATATTCCTGTTGTTGCAATTTGCGATACAAACTGTGATCCGGATTTAGTCGATTATCCTATCCCTGGAAATGATGACGCTATCAGAGCTGTAAAGCTTCTCTGCTCTATTGTTGCAGACGCTGTTTTGGAAGGCAAAGGCGTTGTTGAAAAGAAAGATGGTGAAGAAGCTGAGGTAGCGCTGGAATCTGTTAAAGAAGAAAATGTGAAAGAAGAGAAAGACTCTCAGGAAAGAGGAGTGGAATAATGTCAACGGAGCTTATAACGAAGTTAAGAGAAATGACAGGCGCAGGTGTAATGGATTGCAGGAATGCGTTAAAAGAATCAAATGATGATATAGATAAAGCTTGCCAATGGCTTAGAGAGAAAGGCATGGCATCTGCTGTCAAAAAAGCAGGAAGGACCGCAAAGCAAGGTCTTGTTTATTCGTACATACATGGCAATGGAACACTTGGCGCTTTGGTTGAAGTAAATTGTGAAACAGATTTTGTGGCAAAAACAGAAGATTTTCAATCTTTGGTCAAAGAAATCGCTATGCAGATTGCAGCAGTTTCTCCTACTTATGTCTCACGCGAGCAAGTTCCTTCAAGTATTCTTGAAGCAGAGCGAGAGATTTATAAAGCTCAGCTTAAGGAATTAGGAAAACCTGAGAATGTCTGGGATAAAATCATCGAGGGCAAGATTGAAAAATTTTATAGCCAGATATGTTTGTACGATCAGATTTATATGAGAGACACTTCGGGCAAAGAAACAATAAAAAATTTAGTAACAAACGCCATTGCAAAAATCGGTGAGAATATAGTAATAAAAAGATTTGCAAGATTTAAACTCGGAGAATAATAATGCCCGTAAAGAGAGCGCTTTTAAAACTTTCCGGCGAAGCTTTTTCTAGCGATTTGTCGTTGATAAGCGAATCAAGTCTTTCGAGAACGGTCAAAGAAATCAGTTTTGCTGTCTTAGACAATGAAATACAGCTTGCAATTGTCGTAGGCGCAGGCAATATTTGGAGAGGCGCGGGCAAGTTCATAGAAAGAGTTACTGCGGATAAAATGGGCATGCTTGCGACAGTTATGAATGCTTTTGCCTTAAATGATTCTTTATTGAAAGCAGGAATAAAATCAATAGTGTTTTCGGCAAGAGGCGTAAGTGGTTTTGCTGAAAATTTTAACAGAGAAAAAGTTATAGGGTCTATGGAACAAGGAAAAGTTGTTGTTTTTGCAGGCGGTACGGGTAATCCTTTTTTTACAACTGATACTACCGCTGCTTTGAGAGCGGCTGAAATAAAAGCTAATATTTTACTTAAAGCCACGCAGGTTGATGGTGTGTATAGCGCAGATCCAAAAAAGGATAAAGATGCCATAAAATATGATTCTTTAACTTTTCAAGAAGCTTTGGATAAACATTTGAAGATAATGGATTATGAGGCTTTCTCGTTGTGTATGCGGACTAATGTGATAATTAAAGTGTTTGATTTTTATAAAGACGGTAATTTGAAGAAAGTTTTAAACGATGACAAAATAGGTACAACTGTGGAGGCTTAGCAATGCAAGCTCAAAGTTTTTTTTCGGCGTCTGAAGAATCCATGAAAAAAACTATAGATAGGTTGAAATCTGAATTGACCTCTATAAGGACCGGTAAAGTAAGTGGCGCTGTAGTGGAAGGAATTAAGGTTGAAAGTTATGGATCTCTTGCGCCTATAAATCAAATTGCAAGCGTTAGCGTTCCGGACGCAAGGACAATAGAAATAAGACCTTGGGACGTTTCTCAGCTAGGCGCTATAGAAAAGGCGATTCAGAAAGCAGATATCGGTATGAACCCTGTAAACGATGGAAAGCTCATACGTATTGTAGTTCCTCCTCCTACTGAAGAGAGAAGAAAAGAAATAGCAAAATCTATAGGCAGAATGGCTGAAGATTTTAGAGTTGCTGTAAGGAATGAAAGAAGGGTTTTGGTTGAGAATATAAAAAAACTTGAAAAAGATAAAGTTATAACTGAAGATGATAAAAAGAAATTTGAAGCAGTTGCTCAAAAAATTACGGACGGTTATATAAAGACAATAGACGAAATTGTAGTTGCTAAAGAAAAAGAAGTTATGCAGATGTAAGATTTTGTGGTCAAATAAAAAGAGGAGGACTAAAATGACTTATCAAATTGATGCGACAGTATGTGTTGGGTGCGGAGCGTGCTCAGGCAACTGCCCTGTTTCAGCTATTGAATCGAAAGATGACAAACACTACGCAATTAAACCTGACGTATGCGTAAGCTGCGGAGCATGTGAATCGACTTGTCCTGTAAACGCAATTTCGCAGAAGTAAGGTAGATTTTTGATACCCGTACACGTAGCTATTATAATGGATGGGAGTGGCAGATGGGCTAAGAGAAGATCTTTGCCCAGAGCCTTTGGTCATAAGCAAGGGGTCAAAACCGTAAAAAAGATTGTTAGGGCGGCAGATAGTCTTGGCATCAAGGTTTTGACCCTATATGCTTTTTCTGCTGAAAATTGGAAAAGACCTCGTACGGAAATAAAAACGCTATTCTCTTTGTTGAAACAGTTTATTAAAAAAGAATTGGAAGAATTAAATAATTCCAGCGTTAAATTAAGGATTTTGGGCGATTTGTCAAAATTTCCTGAAAATCTAAAAACTGAAATTGAAAGCGCTTGTAAAATTACTTCTAAAAATACAGGTCTTGAGTTGAATATAGCTTTAAATTATGGCGCAAGGCAAGAACTTTTGCATGTTTTTGAAGAAATGTTAAGGCAAGATATAAAAAAGCCTACAGAAGAGATAGTGTCATCTTTTTTATATACTGCGGGACAGCCTGATCCAGATCTGCTTATCCGTACTTCCGGAGAACTTAGAATATCAAATTTCCTTTTATGGCAAATAGCGTATTCTGAAATTTATATAACGGATAAACTCTGGCCGGATTTTGCGCGGCATGATTTAGAAAATGCAATAGCCGAGTTTCAAAAAAGAGAAAGACGCTTTGGTGGAATTTGATGTCTGTCAAATTATTTGGAGAACTAGATAATGTTATCAACTAGAATTTTGACGGCTCTTGTCGGGATACCTCTTGTTTTTGTATGTATATATTTTGGCAATATCACATTTTACTTACTCATGTTTATAGTGTCATTTTTTTGTGTTAAAGAATATCTTGCCATTTCAAAAAGATATAATCCTCATAGCGCAACGTCGCTTGCAATGGCCGTCGTGTTTTTTTTGTTTTTATATTTCTTTGATATATTTCCGTATGACAAAGTTGCGGTTTCGGCAATAATAATGATGTTTGTTTTCTTTTTTATAGAAGTTTTTGGCGAAAATCCAAACTTAAGCGTCGGAAGAATTAGTGTGTCTTTTTTTGGCTCTTTTTTTATTCCACTTTCTTTAATGTATATGGTTTACATACGTAATTTATACGACGGTATGAAATTAATATTTTTCATTTTCATAGTAGTTTGGGTTTTAGATACTGCGGCTTATGCTTTTGGGATAATGTTTGGAAAACATAAACTTGCAAAAAACGTCAGTCCTAAAAAAACAATAGAAGGCGCTGTTGCTGGAATTATTTTTGGCATGCTAACGGCATATTTGTGCAGATATATATTTATGAAATATGTTTTAACAACAAACGAAGCGTTGATGGTCGGATTTGTGATTGCTGTTACGGGACAATTTTCGGATCTCGCAGAATCGCTTATTAAAAGGGACGGGAATATTAAAGATTCTGGTAAAATAATACCGGGTCACGGCGGTATTTTTGACAGATTTGATTCTTATATATTTGCAGCGCCGGCTGTATATTACGTTCTGCAAATTCTACGATAAACAAGTCAGAGGGTTTTGATTTATTTACAATCGAAATAAAATAATGAAAAAAATAACTATTTTAGGTTCGTCAGGCTCAATAGGAGCGCAAATTCTTGATATAGTTTCTAAGATGAAAAATTATGTTCGCGTTGAAGGTCTTGCTGTTGGTTCAAATATAAAACTTCTAAAATCCCAAATCAAAAAATTTAGACCTCTCGCAGTGTCAATCGGCAGTCAATCGGATGCTCAAATCTTAAAGCAATGGTGTAAATCAAACGATGTAAAAACAAATATTTATAGCGGTGAAGAAGGATTGGAGAAACTTGCAACGCTGCCTGATGTTAGTATGGTTTTTGCTTCAGTTGTAGGTTCTGTTGGTTTGAGGTCGGTAATTGCGGCAATAAAAGCGAAAAAAGACGTGGCGATTGCAAATAAAGAATCGCTTGTTATGGCAGGGAGCTTTATAATGAATCTTGCTGAGGAAAACGGCATCTCCGTATTGCCTGTTGATAGCGAACATTCGGCGATATTTCAGTGTTGTGGCGGAGAAAAAAAATCGCAGATTAAAAAAATATTGCTTACCGCTTCGGGCGGACCATTTTACAAATATAACAAAGATTTTTCTAAAATAACTGTTGAGCAGGCTTTAGATCATCCCACTTGGAAGATGGGTAAAAAGATAACAATAGATAGCGCTACTCTTATGAACAAAGGTCTCGAAGCTATTGAGGCATCTATTCTTTTTGGCGTACCCATAGATAAAATTGAAATTGTTATACATCCTCAGTCCATAGTGCATTCAATGGTGGAGTATGTCGACGGTTCTGTGGTAGCGCAACTTTCAAACCCAGATATGCGTCTTCCGATACAGTACGCGTTAACTTATCCTGAAAGAGTATCGTCTAGTGTTAAATCTTTAAATTTCGCAGAAATAGGTAAATTAGAGTTTTATAAACCTGATTTCAATAAATTTCCGTGTTTAAAACTTGCATATTATGCCGCAAAAAAAGGGCATACTTTGCCTGCGGTAATGAGTGCGGCAAATGAGACGGCTGTTGCGGCATTTTTAAACAAAGAGGTAAAGTTTACAGATATTGCAAAAATTGTTGGAAAAACAGTTTATGCTCATAAGATTTCAAAAGATATGTTGTTAAATACTTTTTTTGCTGCGGACTCTTGGGCGCGGCAGTATGCAAAAAAATTAGTAAATAAAATCAGTTTAGTTGTTCCCAAAGGCGACTCAATCTGGGCATTGTAATTGCAGGATTTAAGTTTAAAATTTTATAAAGGAGAGTATAACAAATGACTATCGTTCTTCAGATACTTGGTATTGCGGCTGGATTTGGTTTTTTGATTTTTATACATGAGTTGGGACATTTTTTTGCTGCAAAAATGTGTAAAATTAGAATATTAACATTTGCTTTGGGTTTTGGTCCCGATTTAATAAAACATACTTACAAGGGCACAAAATATTGTATCAAAGCTGTTCCTTTCGGCGGGTTTGTTTCTATGGCTGGCGACAATCCCACTGGAGCTACGGGTGGAGAGGGCGAATATTTATCGCTTAAGTGGTATAAAAAAGTATGGATATCTTTTGCGGGTCCTTTTTTAAATTATGTTCTAGCTGTTTTTCTTTTTGTTTTCGTTTTTAATATATGGGGGGCAACGAAAATTTCTACAAGTTCTTCTATAGGCGCTGTTATAGAAAATTATCCCGCAGCGCAGGCAGGTCTTGTTCCCGGAGATAAAATAAAATCAATAGATGGCGTAGAAATAGATACATGGGAGGAATTGTTAAGCAATTTAAAAAATAAAGTCGAAAAGCAAACAACTTTTGTAATAGAAAGAGGAACTTATTCCTTTGATTTAAGTATGATTGTTACAAAAAATCCCGTGACTAGGAAAGGTTCAATAGGTATAGCGCCTTTAACAACGAATATAGAAATCGGATTTTTTAAATCTATTTGTCTTGGAGCAGAAGCTTCAATAATGCAAACTGTTTCGACTGTCGCATATCTTATAGACAAAATTATTTCGTTTGAAACTCCTGAAATTTCAGGTCCTATTGGCATTATGCGGACTATGGCAGACGCTACAAAGTCTGGAATGCAGAATTATTTAAGTTTTCTTGCAATTATGTCGGTTACCTTGGGATTATGTAACTTATTTCCTATTCCTATGGTTGATGGCGGCATGATAGTTTTATTTTTTGTCGAAGGAATAATAAAAAAACAGATAAGCGCAAAAATCGTTCAAATTTACAATACGATAGGTTTAGTTTTTATACTAGGTGTTTTTCTTTTTGCAACGTACAGCGATATTTTGCGTTTAGGTGTTGGCAAGCTGTTTGGGAAATAAAGTAGATGGGAACAGATGAATTGTTCCCTTTAAAAAACTTATGCGCAACCTACATAGACAAAAACGGCAATGATTTGATAGATGTAATTTATATAGACCTGTCATCATATAACACGGAAACCGCAAGTGTATTCTTGTTACAAACAACGAAAACAATATCGCTTTAAATATCACGCGGAAACGCTTCTTTCTGCGTTTAGCGTGTTTGAGATTGTTATTTATAGCTCGACTATATCTCTTCTCTCGGGTGCGCTTTTTGATAAATTTTTTTTAGACTTTCTATTGTAACATGAGTATAAATCTGTGTTGTAGAAAGGTTTTTATGCCCGAGCATTTCCTGTACGCTTCTTAAATCGCATCCCCTGTCAAGAATGTGAGTTGCAAATGTATGTCTTAAAGTGTGCGGACTCACTTTTTTTGCAAGACCTGCCTTAACAAACCATCTATGTAAAATTCTTCGGGCTGTTCTTTGGTCTAGTCTTTTTAGATGTTCGTTTAAAAACACAGGCGATTTTATATCGTAAGGAAGATTTTGCGCACGACGTTCATTAATATATTCTCTTATAACGTTTAAAGCTTGATTTCCTACGGGCACAATTCTTTCTTTATTTCCCTTACCTGTTACTGTAACGATATTTGATATAAAATCTATATTCTTTAAATCTAAACTCATCAGCTCTTCAATTCTTAAACCGCATGAATAAAGAAGTTCAATCATTGCTCTATCTCTTAGTTTTATATCTGATAAATTAAACAGCTTCTGCATCTCATTTTCAGTTAGAAACGACGGAACTTTTCTGTCTTTTTTAGGTCCCGACATGTTTTCTATAGGATTTTTTTTAATAATATTATTAATTATTAAAAATTTATAGAAAGTTCGAAGAGTGGCAAATTTTCTTGCGAGAGTCGCTTTGCTTAAACGTTTTTTATTTAATTCTTCAAGAAATTCTCTTATGTCGTATTTGCCGACATAGCAGAACTTTAGTTTCTTCTTTTGCAGGAACAGAACAAGATCAGACATATCTCTTAAATACGCTCTTAAAGTGTGCGGAGAAAAATTTCTCTCAGCTTTAAGATATTTTGCAAAAAAATCTAACTGGATTTTGCTTTCTTCTTCGATGGTTTCTTTGATTGAGCTTTTGCAGTCTGCGTTTTTGGAATCTTCTTCGCTTCCGTTGTTTCCTTTGGTATTTTTATCCATTGTAAGTTCCTACATTTTGGGAAAGCTGAACACGTGAGAAACGATCCCCTTTTCGCTATTCTTTTAAGCATTTCAGCCCCACATTTTTTACATTTTATATCCGTATGTTGTGGTTCAGGCTTGATAACTTTGTTCCCGTCTTTATCAATATTATACGTTGTTTTACAGTTAAGATTTTTACATACAAGATACGTTTTTCCTTTAAATCCAATTTTTTTAAGAAGAACGTTTTCGCATTTATCGCATTTCATATCTGTTTCTTGTGGATCCGCAGCCACATTCCCGTCTTTATCTAAAGCCATTGTTGTTTTACATTCAGGATATCCCGAACATCCTAAAAACTGTCCTCTTCTAGAATCTCTTACAACCATGTGTTTTCCACAATTGGGGCATATTTTCGAAGATTCCTGAGCCTGAATTTTTTGTCTTTGCAGGTTCTGTTCAGCTTCGGCTAAATCTTTTTCAAGAGGCGTATAAAAATCTTTTAAAACATTTTGCCAAACTGCTTTATCTTCTGCGATTTTATCTAGTTTTTCTTCAACGCCTGCAGTAAATTCGACGTTGATTATGTTCCCAAAATGATTTTTTAAGACATCATTTACAACCATACCGAGATTTGTAGGTACAAATTTTTTTCCGTCGAGCCTTACGTACAATCTGTCTAAAATAGTTTTGATTGTAGGCGCATACGTCGACGGTCTTCCTATGCCGTGTTCTTCAAGCGCTTTAATTAAACTTGCATCGTTATATCGCGGCGGCGGTTCTGTAAAATGTTGCTGCGGTATTATCTGCAACAGATTTAAAAGCTCGTCATTTTTTAATGGGGGAAGTTTTGCTTCTTTTTCATCGTCGTCTATGTTATAAACTTTTAAAAATCCATCAAAAAGCAACGTACTGCCCGAAGCTTTGAATAAATAATCTTTTGCAGAAATTTCAGCAGTTACCGTGTTGTAATTTGCGTCTGCCATTTGACTTGCTAAAAATCTTTTCCATATTAAGTCATAAAGCTTAAATTCGTCCGGAGACAAAGATTGCTTTATCTTGGAAGGGATTCTATTTGGAGAAGTTGGTCTTATTGCTTCGTGCGCTTCTTGCGCGCCTTTAGCTTTTGTTTTATAAAATCTTGGAGCTTTTGGAAGAAAATCTTTGCCATAGGAAGATTCAATAAACTTTAGCGTTTCGTTCTGAGCGCTTTTTGCAATGTTTAAAGAGTCTGTTCTCATGTAGGTTATAAGACCTACGCCTGCGCTTCCTCTCGTGTGTATTCCTTCGTAAAGTTTTTGGGCGATAGACATTGTCTTAGAAGCTGAAAATCCAAGTTGTCTTGAAACATCTTGTTGCATCGTTGACGTTGTGTATGGCGGGTAAGGAGAGCGTTTGCGCTGTTTGGATCCAACAGATTTAACAATATATTTTGCGCCTTCAAGCTCTTTTAGTATTTCATCGGACTGTTCTTTAGTCTTCATGGAAAATTTATCAAACTTAATGTCATTTTTTGAAAAAAGTTGCGCTTTAAAAGGAAGCGTATTTTTATCAAGTTTTGATAATTCGGCTTCGATACTCCAATATTCTACAGGTGAAAAACTTTTAATTTCTTCTTCTCTGATACAAATAATCATTACTGCCACAGACTGCACTCTGCCCGCGGAGAGTCCAATTTTCACCTTTTTCCACAAAAGAGGAGAAAGTTTATAGCCCACAAGTCTGTCTAAAAGTCTGCGAGCCTGCTGGCTGTTTACAAGACGCATATCCAATTCCCTAGGGTGTTTTACCGAGTCAAGAATTGCTTCAGGCGTAATTTCGTGAAATGTTATCCTAGAAATTTCAGAATCAGAAAGGTTTAGCGCTTCTTTTAGATGCCAAGCAATGGCTTCGCCTTCGCGATCGAAATCGGTTGCAAGATAAACTTTGTCCGCATCACCGGACGCTTTTTTTAAATCAGATATAAGTTTTTCAGCCTTTGGCACATTTATGTATGTAGGCTCAAAATTATTTTCAATATCAATTCCAAGTTTACTTTTGGGGAGATCTCTTATGTGCCCGTAAGAACTTTTTATGATAAAATCCTTGCCCAAGATTTTTGATATTGTTTTTTCTTTTGCCGGCGACTCCACTATTACTAAATATTTTGGCATTGACTACTCCTTCACGATTAAACTGCAAGCGCTCTGTTAATATTTTCTTATATAAATTTGACCGGGAGTCGTTTTTATAAGTCCACTTATTTCAAGGTTAAAAATCACGATCGATATTTCTGAAATATCCATATTTAATTTTTGCGCGATTATGTCCGGTGGAAGCCCAGCGCTGTCACTTTCTATCAAATTAAGTACCTCAAGTTCAAGTTTGTCAAGTTTTGGAAGTGTATTCGTCATTGCAATTTTATCTTTAGGCAGCCAATCAAGATGCTCTGCCATGTTCTGTGGGGATAGCGCAATAAAAGCGCCGTTTTGTATAAGATTGTTCGCGCCTTTTGACATATTTGAATATATGTTGCCCGGCACTACAAAAACATCTTTGCCGTAATCGGCGCAATATTTTGCTGTTATAACTGCGCCACTGCCCATCGCCGCTTCTGTAAGCAATGTGGTTTTAGAAAAGCTTGCGATTATTCTGTTTCTTCTTGGGAAGGTTCCTCTATTCGGTTTTTGTTTAAGAGGAAACTCGCTTATAACAGCTCCATTTTGAGCTATTATTTCTTGCAGTTTTGCATTTTCAGGCGGATAATTGACAAGAAGACCATTGCCTAATATTGCTACAGTTCGGGATTTATTTTCTAAAGCTGTAACATGCGCTAATGTGTCAACGCCTCTTGCTAAGCCTGAAACAATGGTTATATTTCTTTTCGCGAAATACGATGCAAAATCGGTTGTAACGGTTTTTCCGTAATTACTTATTTTTCTTGACCCGACTATTGATATAGAATTAAAATCTTTCTCTAAGATATCGCCTTTAATATAAAGAATTAGAGGTTTGTCAGGAAAATACATTAATGATTTTGGATACATATCATCGTTGTAAAGAACTATCTTGACATTATTTTTTGCTGCAAGCTCAAGTTCTTTTTCGGCTTTGTCCGATTTTGAAGAGTCGTGAATTGCCTTTGCAACGGTGGGTCCAATATCTTCAACGGACATAAGATCTTTTTTATCAGCTTTAAGAATTGACTCCGTATTGCCAAATTTTTCTAGCAGTCTAAAAAATCTTATGGCTCCTATATCTGCAGAGAGAAGAAGTCCGAATAAATGCAAATTATCTTTATTCATTATGATGTCATTGTAAACAAATTATTAAAAAATTGTCAAAATTTTTCTGTACTTTTGATTTGACCGGATTTTACATTGACGAGCTGCTCAAAAATTTATAGAATAATTTGCGGTTAGTTAACTTTATTATTGATGCAATAGACTTCCTGTATAAATACCTCGTCACGCTACGCTCGCCACTCCTTTTAAAAAATGGGAACTTGATGCCGTGTCTTTATTTCTCTTTTTATAAAAGTGGCGGCGGCGAAAGTCGCAGTGGTATTTGTAGCTGAAGTTGCAGGAGCTTGTGATTTTACAGGAAATCTAAATATAATTTGATGCAATCACAAACTATGAAAATAATTAATGGTATAACAGAAGCTCTCATTAACATTGCTTTAGAAGAAGATGGTGTTTTTAGCGATATCACAACCAAAGAATTTGTCCCAAAATGCAAGTATGCTAGGGCTGCGCTAATTGCAAACAACTCCGGGATTCTTTGCGGTACGGATCTATTTGTAAAAGTGTTTAAAACTATAGATAAAAGATGCAAAGTGTCTTTGAAAATGAAAGATTGTTCAAAACTTAAGCGAGGCGATAAAATATTAGAGATTACTGGTCCAGCGCGGGCGATTCTATCAGGGGAAAGGACGGCTCTTAATTTTTTACAACATATGTCCGGAATAGCTACTATAACAAATCAATTTGTTCAGTCTGTCAGTAATGGTAAAACGAAAATATACGACACAAGAAAAACTATTCCTGGATATAGAAGGCTTGCAAAATATGCGGTAAATTGCGGGGGAGGGACCAACCACAGGATGGGACTTTACGATATGGTTCTTATCAAAGACAATCATTTAAAGCTTACAAAAGATATAATTGCTAAAATAGCAGAATTTAGAAAAAGATATAAAGATATTCCAGTTGAAGTTGAATGTGAAAACACAAAGGAAGTAAATTGGGCTTTAGCTGCAAAAGCCGATATTATAATGCTGGACAACACTTCTCTTAAAAATACAAAACAAATGATAGATATTATAAGAAAAAGCTCTACGAAACAATATAAACCTGAAATAGAAATTTCAGGCGGCATAACACCAAAAACCGCAAAAGAATTTTCAAAATTGGATGTTGATAGAATTTCTGTAGGTATGATTACACATTCTTCTCAGGCATTAGATACTACTCTTGAAGTGACAATAAAATAATATGAATGTTATTGAGATTCTTTCTTTGTTAAAAAAGCAGCTTAGTGTGTGTAAAAAAATAAAATACCATAAAAAACTCCCATCAACTCAGTTAGCGGTTAAGAAGTTAGCGGAAAAAGGTTTTGAAGAAGGCTTTATTGTTGTTGCTGAAAAACAGACGAGCGGATATGGGCGTTCTAAGAAAGTGTGGAGTTCTAATGTTGGAGGTTTGTGGTTTTCTATACTTCTAAAACCGATTATTCGTCCAGATGAGGTTTCTAAACTCACGTTATTACTAAGTGTCGCCTTGAAGAGAACTCTTAAAAGAAAGTATCAAATTAGTTCTAAAATAAAATGGCCTAATGATGTTCTTGTTTGCGATAAAAAGATTGCAGGAATAATAGTGGAAATGTTTGCCGAGCAGGATAGAATAAATTGGGTTGTTGCGGGCATAGGGATAAATATCAATAACGATATTCCTAAAAATTTAGAAAATATTTCTGTTTCTTTAAAAGATATTTTAAAAAGTGAAGCAGATAGAGCGGAGTTTATGACTGAATTTTTGATAGACTTTGAAAAGTTATATCTTGATTTTCAAAAAGATGGATTTAATCAGTTTTCAGAAGAATACAATGACAATCTTGCGTATAAGAATAAATCTGTTAGCATTGATACAGGGCACGCTGTAACGACAGGCATAAACTTAGGAATAGACGAAGGAGGCATGCTTATAATCAAAACCCTAAATAGTTTTGAAAAAATAATATCCGGAACTTTAAGAAGAAGCAAGGAATGCGATTAAAATGTACAGCTCTCCTTGAGAGAATAACTTTAGTGAGTGTAGTGAATTAAATGAAAAAAATGAAAACTTTTTTTTATGTACTTTTTGCTTTAGATGTTTTGGCAAGTTGTGTTGTTGCAGCGCTTGTTACGTTGCTTGCAGGAATTGCGACGGCGTTTGTTTTGCTTACATTAAACATATCAGTTTATGCTATAATTCTGAAGGCTGACAAGGTCGGCAAAAATGGAACAAAGTAAAAAAGCAATTGTGTATAAATATATGTTTTTGGTTTCTACTGTTTCTGGAGCGGTAGGTGTATATTTTCTGCATAAACAGTTAATCGTTTTAGGATGGGTGTTGGTATGTATATGGGTCGTTTTTGCTGTACTTGTAAGAATTCTGATAATGAGAGACAAAAAATTAATCAAAGTAAAAAGCAGAGAGGAAATGTAAAATGGAATTGTTTAAGGCGGCGAAAGAAGCAATGGCAATGAGAAGCAAGTGGAACGAAATGGATAAAAAGTTAAAAGCTCGGGTTATTGATGTTGAATATAAAGGCATTAAAATTCAAGTAAATGCTAGAAATGAATTTTTAAGTTTGAATATCCCTGAGGATTTGCTCAAAGAAAAAAAGGAGAAAATAGAAGAAAATATATTATCTGCTTTTGAAGTAGCTGGAAAAAAAGCTCAAAACATTATGACTGAAGAAGCTAAAAAATTAACCGGCGGAATGAAAATCCCGGGGCTATAATCAACTGTAAATTAATTTTCGGAATTATATCGTAGTGGCTTGTAGATGTTGTTAAAGCGTCCCATGTCTGATAACATATTCAGCTACGAAGTAAAAGGGGATATGTTATGAAGGTTGCTGATATAGAAAAAGATATTGCTTGCTTGAAAGATTTATATTCAAGACTTATAAAAATTCTGCCGTCTTTTAATATAACTGATTCTAAAGTTTTACCGTACGGACTAAAACCGCATACTCGTTCTGTTAGTTGGCTTGTAGAACAAGTTATAACGCAACAGACAAAGTATAATGAAGTCGCTTTGGGTTTATCAGAAGTTGATTTTGATATGCCTGACACTTGTTTGCATGATTGCGCTATTAAAATCAAAGAAAAAACATATTATGTTAATATAAAAACGCACAATGTTGATGGCAAGGAAAACAAAAACGATATAGCGGCTGTTGAAAAACTATATATGCAATATAGTTCAAATCCATCGTACGATGTGATGTATGTCTGTTTGGGTATTCATTTCAATGGGGTAAATATTTCTTTTGATAAAGATTATGTGGCAGTTTTTTGTGCACAATTTTTGCCCATCTATGTGAATCCAAGAAATGATAAAATCCAAGCTCGTTATCATCATGTTCCGCAAATTAGAAGTCGTCAAGATTTTTTAAAATTATTACAAGAACAATCTCATAGCATTGTGTTAAAGGGTAAATAATATGAAAAGAGAATGCCTAAATAAAATTTTTAATCAAGATGTATTATTGGGGCTGTCATACATTGAAGATAATTCAATAGATTTGATAATATCCGATCCACCGTATTGTCTTGGCAAAGATTATGGCAATGATTCAGATAAAATGAACCCGAGAGATTATTTAGAATGGTCTTATAAGTGGATAGATACCGTAATTCCAAAATTAAAAGATACAGGCAGTTTTTATATATTTTTAACTTGGCGTTATAGTCCTGAGATTTTTTCTTACATGAAGAAAAAATTGATAATGCTCAATGAAATTATATGGGATAGAAGAGTTCCGAGTATGGGGGGAGGCACAAGGTCATTTACCTCGGTTCACGACACAATAGGTTTTTTTGCAAAAACAAAACAATATTATTTTGATTTAGATTCAATACGCATTCCATACGATGAAGAAACAAAGAAAGCAAGAACTCGCTCTATATTTGTCGGTAAAAAATGGTTAGAAGTAGGATATAATCCTAAGGATTTATGGTCAATTACTCGTCTTCATAAACAAGATCCAGAAAGGCAAAACCATCCTACGCAAAAACCATTAGAGCTAATAGACAGAATGGTTTTAGCAAGCTCTCCCAAAAATGGAATAGTATTTGATCCTTTTATGGGTAGCGGAACAACTGCTATATCAAGTATAAAAAATAAAAGATATTATATAGGATTTGAATTAAACCCCGATTATTGCCAAATGATAGAACAAAGAATAGACAAACATAATAAAGGCGAGAAATCTTTATTGAATGCCACTGAAGATGATGTAAAAGTAACTAATTTTCAACAGGCTATGAATTTATTTTAACTTTAATGTCTTTGACGCTAACGGTATAAATACTCTTATGAATAAAATGCTAACTTTTGATGAAATAAAAAATAATTCTGAAATACAAACATATCTTGAGTTTACGGATAAAGCTTCTACCATGGGGGAATATAAAGAACATGGTGTAAGACATGCCTCGCGTTCTGCAGAAGTTACAGGTCAAATTTTAAAAGATTTAGGTTATAACGAGAAAGAGCAAGAACTTGCTAAGATTGCCGCGTATATTCATGACATAGGTAATGTGGTTGGAGAAGAATATCACGATCAAAGTAGCGCGGTAATGTTTTTGAATGTTCTTGGCAAGGATAGATATAGTGTAGATGTTCTTACTGTAGCAGTCGCCATAGGGTGTCATGAAGATAAAACTACGAAGCCTGCGTCTCCTATTGCAGCAGCGCTTGTGCTTGGCGATAAATCTGATGTACATCATGAAAGAACACAAGTCAAAGATGCGCTTATCAATAAAGCCGATGTACGTCATGAAAAAATACGAACCAAATATTCGCGTTATATTAATAAACATGAGAAGATACTTGATGCTTGTAGAAAAGTTAGTGTTGTTGTAAGAAAAGAAATAATGACTATTGAGCTACGTTTGGAAATTGATACTAACATGTCTTCAGTTATGGATTACTTTGAAATATTTATGGCAAGAATGAACCATTGTAGAAAAGCAAGCGAGGTTTTAAGATGTAAATTCGAACTATATATCAATGGAGATAGATGTTCATAATGGAATGTGGTTCTTACCGACTAATCAAAAAATCGTCTGAATGCAAAGCAAGGTTAGGGGAAGTTTATACCACAAGAGGTATTGTTGAAACTCCGATATTTATGCCAGTGGGAACGCAAGGGACGGTTAAAGGCATTGCTATTGAGTTTTTGTGTGGGACCGGCGCTCAAATAATATTGGCAAATTCGTACCATTTATATCTTCGTCCGGGAATCAATATAATAAAAAAAGCCGGTGGAATACAAAAGTTTAATTCTTGGAATAAGCCTATGCTTACGGATTCCGGCGGATTTCAACTTTTTAGTTTAAATGATATTAGAAAAATTAGCGAGGAAGGCACTGAATTTAGGTCGCACATAGACGGATCTAAGCATTTCTTTTCGCCTGAAAAATCCATGCAGATTCAGAAAGATATTGGCGCGGATGTCATAATGTGCTTTGACGAATGTACGCCATATCCCGCAGATTACGAATGCGCAAAAAAATCTATGGAATTAAGTCTCAGATGGGCTAAGAGATGTAAGGAAGAATTTTATAAAGATAATTCTTATGAAACACAAGCTTTGTTTGGTATTATACAGGGATCTACATATAACGATTTAAGAGCAGAGAGCGTGCAGGAAATGTTAAACATCGATTTTACAGGCTATGCAATTGGCGGACTTTCTGTAGGAGAACCGAAAGAATATATGCATGAAGTTTTAGAAAATACTTTGCCAATTATTCCTGAAAATAAAGCGAGGTATCTCATGGGTGTTGGGATGCCGGAAGATTTATGGGAAGGTGTTGAACGCGGAATTGATATGTTTGACTGTGTTATACCTACTAGAAATGGCAGGAACGGACAGGTTTTTACAAGCCTTGGAAAAATTAACATAAGAAATGCGGAATATAGAGAAGATTTTAGCGCTTTGGATCCGGAGTGTAATTGCCCCGTCTGTGTCGGCTATTCTAAAGCATATTTGAATCATCTAGTCAGAGCGCAGGAGACGTTGTATTTAAGCCTTTTATCTTTACATAATATCCATTTTATGGTAAACTTGATGTCGAAAATAAGAAAGTCATTGGAGAATGACGTATTTCTTAGATCAAAAAAAGAATTTTTTGAAAAATATTATTCAAAAAATTGAGGACGAGGGGAAAAATGAGAAAATCAGTTGATTTGTTGGTATTTTTGGTGGCAGTTTTGTTAACGCCTTCTTTTGCATTTGCACAATCGGGCAGTGGAGGGATGTCTTTTGGTGGATTCGGATTAGTGCCGCTTCTTCTTATTTTTGTCTTTTTCTATTTGTTTATGTTAAGACCTCAGCAGAAAAAAGCTAAAGATCATCAAAAATTGTTAAACTCTTTAAAAAAAGATGACAGAGTCATTACGGTTGGCGGTATATATGCCACTGTAAGTTCTGTAAAAGGAAATATTATTGAAGTTAAGATTTCAGACGGAGTTTGTATTCAGGTCGCAAGACAGTCAGTCGCTTCTGTGATAACCAAAGAGAAAGAAGCTGAAGAAGCTACTGTTAAAATTCCTGAAATTGTTAAAAGGTAATAGTAAATATTTGGCAGTGGATACTTTGCTGTGCTCAGTATTATCACTTAAAAAATAAGTATAAATACTCTCGTCAGGCTGTTCCGCCATCTCTTCTCGTAAAAAGGGAATTTACTACGATGTCTTTATTCCCTTTTTTACGAGAAGAGATGGCGAGCGTAGCCTGATGGGACATATGAGGGTGGCGGTGAAGTCGTCGGAGTATGACAAATAACGGCGAGTGTGGCATGAAAGCGGTTGCAACGACAACTGACAAAATACACGGTTATGGATAAGCAATGAATACTAAAAATACTAAAAATGAATACTCAAAAATAACTCTTGCAAATGTGAAAAAGAGTCCGATTGTTAAGATGTTTATTAAGTCAGCTGATAATTATTTAGGGGAGATAGGCTATACTGAACATGGAAAAAGACACGTAAGTTTGGTTGCGTCTATAGCGAAAACCGTTTTGTTGCGCCTTGGTTATTCGAAAAGATATCAGGAGCTTGCCGAAATCGCGGGTTATATGCATGATATAGGAAATATTGTAAATAGACATGATCATGGACAATCTTCAGCGCTTATAGCTATGCGATTGTTGAAAGATTTGATGATGGATCCTGAAGAGATAGCGTTAATAATTTCGGCCATAGGCAATCATGAACAAACAGGCGATCCGATGAATCCTATAGCGGCGGCGCTCGTTTTGGCTGATAAATCTGACGTGCATAAGACAAGAGTGCGAAGTCTTCGTCGTAATGCTTTAGATCACAACATACACGAGCGAGTAAATTATGCCGTGAAAAAATCTTCTTTAGAAGTTAACAAAGATAAAAAAATTATATCACTTTATCTAGTCATTAATATTCAAAAATTTTCGGTTATGGAATACTTTGAAATTTTTATGGATAGAATGCATATATGCAAAAGGGCTGCAGAAGATTTTTTCGATTGTACATTTGAGTTAATAATAAATGAGAGGCAATTGCTCTGATGAGTAAGATTAATTGGAAGTTATGGACCACTATAGCATTATTGGCTTTTTCTGTATGGATATTGTGTCCGTCGATAAATTGGATAATGATGTCTAACGATCAAAAAGAACAAGCAGAAAAAGAAAGGAATCCTATTTTAGGCAAAGTTTTAAAATTAGGATTGGATTTAAAAGGAGGCACTCATCTCCTTTTGGAAATTGATTCATCTCAGCTAGATGGTAACATAAAGATTAAAGATGCTGTTGATAGAGCCACGGAGATTATCAGAAACAGAATCGATCAGTTTGGCGTAGCTGAACCTATGATTGCAAAACAGGGAGATAAGTGGATAGTGATACAGCTTCCCGGAATCAAAGATCCTCAGGCGGCGAAGGCTTTAATAGGTAAAACAGCCTTACTTGAGTTCAGAATAGTAGATAAAAGCGAGCAAGCCGGCAAAGTGCTTGATTTGCTTTCAGATAAGAAAATTACCCCAACTCAATACAGAGAAGATCCTTCGATATATCCTGAAATAACGGCTGCTATGCCTGAAGGCGCATCGGTTTTTGAAAGTAAGGGAGACGGTTCGTATTATGTGCTAGATAAAACTCTTCTAACCGGAGCTGCTCTTACGAATGCAAAAGTTGAATTTGGCGGGCAATTCGGTCAGCCTATAGTTTCGCTTGAGTTTAACAAAGATGGTGGGAGAATATTTGCAGATATTACAGAGAGAAATAGAGAGAAAGGTTTGGCTATAGTGCTTGATGGGATTGTGCAGTCTGCTCCTGTAATTCGCGCCAGGATCCCGGACGGAAAGGCTGTTATAGAAGGAGGATTTTCAGCTGAGGATGCAAGGCTTCTTGCGACAGTCTTAAGAGCCGGTGCGCTTCCAGCTCCTGTGAAGGTTATAGAAGAAAGGACTGTGGGACCGTCGCTGGGAGATGATTCAATAAAGAGCGGTTTTATGTCAGCCGTTGTTGGTGTAGTAGTAGTTTTTATTTTTATGATTGGTTATTATCGTTTTTCAGGCGTTATTGCAGATATAGCTCTTGCTTTAAACTTAATAATGCTTATGGCGACTATGGCATATTTCCAGTTTACCCTTACGCTTCCAGGTGTGGCGGGTATAGCTCTCACTCTTGCGATGGCGGTTGATGCGAATGTTCTTATATTAGAGAGAATAAGAGAAGAACTTGCCAGTGGCAAAACTGCGAGAGTTGCCGTAGATGCAGGTTATCAGAAAGTTTTTTGGACTATTTTTGATGCAAATCTTACAACTCTTATAGCCGCTGTTTTCCTGTTCCAGTTTGGAACAGGTCCAATAAAAGGTTTTGCTGTTACTCTTTCAATAGGTCTTATTATAAGCATGTTTACTGCTATAACTGTTACTAAACTTATATATGAATTTTTGTTTAAAGAAAATCTTTTATTGAGAATAAAAATATAGTCGGAGGTCAAAGTGCAATTCTTTAAATCCATACATATAGATTTCATCGGTAATCGTCGTAAATTCTTTGTAATAGCTGGAACATTGTTGTTAATGACTGTGATCGCGTTCATTTATAGAGGCGGACCGAATTACGGCATTGATTTTACCGGCGGTGTTCTTATGCAGATTTCTTTCCAGCGTAATAATGTTGAGTTGCAAGATGTTCGTGGCGCTATAGAGTGTGCAGGAATAACTTCTTTTGAGTTGCAGAGTTCTGAAAATATGATTATGATAAGAGCGAAGAAAAATCTTGAATCGCAAGAAGAATTTGAAAGAACAATACGAGATTCTATACGAGCAAAATTGCCCGATAATCCTATGAAAATTGAAAAAATAGAATATGTTGGTCCAAGCGTGGGAGAGTATCTTTCAAAACAAGCATTGTATGCGTTTTTCTTTGCTTTCTTGGGCATGATTGTATATGTCGCTTTTAGATTTAAATCCAGTTTGTGGGGAGTTGCCGCTGTTCTTGGTATTGTGCATGATGTTATTGTTTCTTTTGGTTTTGTGGCTCTCGTAAACAAAGAAGTCAATATAACAGTGATAGCGGCTCTTCTGACGGTTGCCGGTTATTCAATTAACGATACTATTGTTCTGTTTGATAGAATGAAAGAGAATTTAAGATTTCGCGCAAAGGAAGATTTTGCAACTATTATCAATAAAAGTATTAACGAGGTTCTTGGTAGGACAATTGTTACTTCTTTAACTGTGTTTGTTGTTGCAAGCTCGTTGTTTTTCTTTGGAGGCGAAGTTATACATACTTTTGCCTACATTATGGTTATAGGCACGGCGCTTGGAGTGTTTTCTACAATATTTATTTGTACGCCGCTTGTTTATGAGTGGGAAATAAGAAGAGCTAATCGTTTAAAAATTGCGATTAAACAAGGCGTAGTTCGTTCAAAAAGATAATGAGAAAGATAAAGAATTTTAAGATAAATTTACGAGTTAAAGAAATTTTACGTGTTGTGAAGAAACTTAGAAATGTTGCTGATTTATCGGTTGAACTTGAGGAAACTATTCAGCGTCACTGTCGTTTGTATTTTAAGTTTTTGTCACCTTCTGTTGTTTACGATGTTTTTTCAAAAGATGCTTTACCATTTATTTACGAACAAGATGCTCCTTCGAAATGGATTGCTGAAAGCGTTTTTTTTGTTACTATAGGCAATGGTCTTTATGAAGAATATAAAAAAAATGAAGGGACTTTTGGAGAACATACAGGTAAAATTGTTTCTGCAATAGCCGTTGATGCTCTAGAACAATCAAAGTTTTTTGTGCAAAGACTTATTTCAAATGAAGCGCGAGATGAAAATTGTGAAATATCAAGAATTGTAGATGTTCCGAGGGATTTATACAGGGAATTTGCAAAAGTTATCCCTATAGACAAAATAGGCATAAGTATAGAATCTGAAGATGTCAGTCCTAAGTATTCAACTTGTGGATTATTCTACTGGATACCATCTAAGAAAAAAGCAAAAAGATAATAGAGGGTGATAAAGTTAGTTGATCATACGACTACGGTTTTTCGATCTGTGTAAATGATTGGTAATAAAATGTTAAGAATATATTTAATCATATATAACGCTTTGTTTGTTGCGGGCATGCCTTTAGTTATACTTGTTTTTCTTTTTAGCAGTAAATATAGAAAAGAATTTTTTTATAAACTATCTGAACGTTTCGCTTGTTATAAACCTGTAAGTAAAAAATCAAAAAAAACTACTATTTGGGTGCATTGTGCGTCGCTTGGCGAAGTGCGTGCTGTTGAGCCTATTTTGGATGCGCTTCAAGAGAAATATTATATTGTTTTGACAACAATTACAAAAAGCGGTAGAGAGCATGCGCAAAAATTGCAAAAAGCGGATTTTGTTGCTTTACTTCCATTGGATATTTATCCCATCATGAATAAAGCGTTTAGTATTATTAATCCGAGTATGCTTGTGCTTGTTGAGACTGAACTTTGGGTAACTATGCTATACTCTGCGGCAAGTAAAAATGTAAAAATTATTACAATTAACGGAAGAATGTCTGCCAAGTCATTTAAGGCATACAAAAAAGTGAAATTTTTTTGGAGAAGTTTTGTAAGTCTTATTAGTACCGTTATTGCTAGAAGTAAAGATGATGCCGATAGATTTGAATTTTTAACTGATGGTAAAAGTGATATTGTTGTTTCTGGTAATATTAAGTACGACAGAGATTTTACATTGGACTCAAAGCGTGAAGATTTTATGTTGAAAAAAGAAGATTTTGTTTTTACGGCCGGTAGTACAAGAGAAGGCGAGGAAGAATTTATAGCAGAAGCGTATAATAAAATAAGTTCCGATTTTAAAAATATTAGATTTTTTCTCGCTCCTAGACATTTTCCAAGGATAGAAGAAGTAGTTAATATTCTTAAAAATAAAGGTATTAAGTATTCATTGTTTTCTAGCGGCGATTTCAGCGCTAATTTTATTTTGATCGATGTTTTTGGAAAACTACAGAATATATACTCCGTTTCAGATGTATGTTATGTGGGTGGTTCGCTTGTAAACAAGGGTGGTCAAAATCCCATAGAACCTGCAGCATACGGCAAGTCCGTTTTATTTGGCAAAAATATGAATAATTTTATAACAGAAGCTGAAAGTCTTATAAGAGAGGGCGGAGCGTTTTTCGTTGAAGATTCAAATGATTTAGTCGCTAAGGTTAAAGAATTTATTTTAAATAGACGATTGCTCGAAGATGCCGGACAAAGAGCTTTAAAAACGGTTAGGTCTCAAAAAGGCGCGGTATTTTTTACTGTAGAGAAAATAAGAAAAATGTTAGTTCCTTTCTCCTTTGATGGGTCGCAGCGCGACGAATGAGGAAAAGTAGTAATTTTCAAGTTGATGTTATCTCTCTTCCTTGAGGGAAGTGACTTTGAAAAACCCCGATAAGACATTCGAGGTTAAACTCCGATATTGAAAAGAGAGTTAGGGGTTTGTATTTGGTATATAAATCGACTAACATCTCCATTAATTTTCAAAAGGAGAAAATGATGTTTGAACAAGCGTTTAAAAACGTAGATGACATTCTGCATAAAGACGCGGGCAATAGTAGCGAATTAGATTATATTGAACAAACTTCTTGGATTTTGTTTTTGAGATATTTAGACGATTTAGAGCGTACAAAAACTAAAGAAGATGCGCTTGCAATCAAGAAATATACAAATATAATTTCAAAAGAATTTCAGTGGGGCGTTTGGGCATGTCCTAAAAAAGATGGTAAATTAGATTACAATAAAGCTTTAACCGGTGATGATCTTGTCAATTTTGTAAATCAAAAACTCTTTCCGTACCTTAAAAAATTTAAAATTAATGCAGCAAACTACAATACAATAGAATATAAAATTGGCGAGATTTTCAGCGAGCTTAAAAATAAAATTCAGAGTGGATACAATTTAAGAGAAGTATTAAATATTGTTGACGAACTCAAATTCTCTACTCATGCTCAAAAACATGAGATGTCTCATCTTTATGAATCAAAAATTAAGAATATGGGCAATGCCGGACGCAACGGTGGAGAATATTATACTCCGCGTCCGCTTATCAGGACTATAGTAAAAGTTGTGGCTCCTAAGATAGGGGATAAAATTTATGATGGTGCCGTAGGGTCGGCAGGCTTCTTGGTAGAAGCGTTTAACTATCTGCATGAGAGAGTCAAAACAACAAAAGAACAGTCGGTATTGCAACATAATACTTTTTACGGCATAGAAAAAAAAGCGCTCGCATATATTGAATATGATTTTGCATGGTATAGAAGTGCCAAATATTTTACATACAAATACGCTTTCAAAAAATATTAAAGACGCACAAGAAAAAGGTAAATTTGATGTAGTTCTTGCTAATCCACCGTTCGGAGGGAAAGAGCGTCCCGAAGTACAGCAAAATTTTGATATTAGAACGGGAGAAACAGCTTTTCTGTTTTTACAGCATTTTATGAAAATACTAAAAGCAGGCGGTAAAGCCGGCATTGTTATTAAAAATACATTTTTATCTAATACTGACAACGCTTCTATATCGCTTCGTAAAGAGTTAATTCAGAGTTGTAATTTGCATACGCTATTGGATTTGCCAGGCGGAGTGTTTACTGGGGCGGGCGTAAAAACTGTAGTTTTGTTTTTTGAGAAAGGCGTTCCTACGAAAAAAGTTTGGTACTATCAATTAAAATTAAATAGAAATCTTGGCAAAACCAATCCTTTAAATGAAAAGGATTTAGAAGAATTTGTTAAACTTCAAAAAACAAAAACTAATTCGGACAATTCTTGGACTGTAAAAATTGAAGATGTAAATAAAGAAACTTACGATTTATCTGTAAAAAATCCAAACAAAAAAAACGAAACGATAATAAGAAATCCAAAAGATATATTGAAAGAGATATTAGAATTAAATAAAGAGTCTGTAAAAATAATTTCTGAAATTGAAAAGATATTAAAGTAATAATTCAAAAGGTTTGGCAATGAAAACGAATAGTAAGTGGGAAATGAAAAAACTTGGATCAGTTATAACGCTTGAATATGGTAAACCATTGTCGCATACTAAAAGATTTATCGATGGTCTGTATCCTGTATATGGTGCTAATGGAGAAAAAACTAGAACTAACGATTTTTTTTGTGATAAGCCTAGCGTAATCATAGGAAGGAAAGGATCAGCTGGGGAAATTAATTTAACTGAGAAAAAATTTTGGCCGTTGGATGTGACATATTTTATAACTTTTAACGATAAGCAATATGATTTAACTTTTTTATTTTGGTTATTGCGTTTGCTTGATTTGCCAAAATTGGCTAAAGGAGTTAAGCCGGGCCTCAATCGTAATGAAGTGTATGATATTGACGTATCTATTCCAGATATAAGAGAACAGCAAAAAATAGTTTCAAAACTTGATAAACTGTTTGAAAATACAAAGAAACTTGAAGACATAGCAAGAAGGAATCTTCAGAACGCAAAAGATATATTCAATAGCGTTTTGAAGGAAACGTTTAGAAATAAAGCTGACACAGACAGACAGACAGACAGACAGACAGACTAGACAGAAAAACTCTAATATTAAAAACGCGTTGGGAAGTAAGAAGATTTGATGATTGTATTGATAAAGTTACATATTCCGCAAAATTAAAGAAAAAAGATTTCTTATCTAAAGGTCAGTTTCCAATTATTTCACAAGAAAATGAATTTATAAATGGATATTCCTGTGATAAAGGGAAATTATTTAAAGTTGCAGAACCTATTATAATTTTTGGAGATCACACGCGGACTTTAAAATATATTGATTTTGATTTTATATTGGGAGCGGATGGCGTAAAAATTATTAAGCCAAAAAAAGGATTAAACCCAAAAATTTTGTATTATTGCATGTTAAGTAATCCCATAAAATCTTTAGGATATGCTAGACATTACAGAGAATTAAAAGAAACTACCATATCTTATCCTAGTGATATTTTAGAGCAGCAAAAAATAGTTTCAAAACTCGATGAATTGTCATTAAGAACAAAAGAATTAGAGGTAATTTATCAAAAGAAAATAGATAATTTGTTGGAACTAAAAAAATCCATGCTTAAACGCACATTTTGCTGTTAGTTCCCTTTATCCTCAACCACTCTCTCTCAAGTGGAGAGGAAAAAAAACAAAGACAAGGGTGAAAGGAGAAAATGTAACGGCGAGAGCAAAGGACAAATTCTTCTAGAGGAGAACCATGAACGAAGCAGAAACTAAGGCTGAACTTATAGAGCCTAAATTGAAGGACAGTGGCTGGACCGCGGAAAATAATTGTAAAATCTTTCGCGAGTTTCACTGATTGTATCATCTCATCAAATACAACTGTTGTGATTATACCAAATCAAACCTTTTAACAAATCAGCTACAACTATGTGTAATTGTATCAAAACTTTTAACAATTTGACATAAAATCATCAAAGATTATAATCAAAAATCAGGCAAAGATTATAAGCAAAAGTCAGGCAAAACGAGTACTCTCCACTTCTGAAAGTCTGGCAAAAGACCCTCAAAAAACGGCTAAAGAGACTCTATAGTAAAGAGCCAATGGCTCAAGAATCATTGATTCAAGGGAACGAA
>NZ_JAIXMZ010000047.1:0-10360 GCF_020328025.1 Candidatus Endomicrobiellum pyrsonymphae
CCCAACGGTTTTAATGTCGTTCTCAAATATACTCAACTCTACATTCCTTACTAGCCCACTTACCCCGCTCCTACCATTCTTGTTCCCTCCGCATGAACTCAACACCAAACTAAATACTACAACTACGCTTACCACTCTCTCGAAATTAATCACTCTAAATCCCCTTTCGTTCTTGTAGTTCAGATTCTTTAAACTCCTCTTATTTTGTACTTCAGAATCTAAACTCTATTTTCGTACTCTTTTAAATAACCAATTATAACTATCGTTATTATACAAATTTAATCTCTTACTTTTTCAATTCCTTACTTTTAACATTTCAACCTTAAAAATTATACAATCAAAATAATCAAAATTCAATCAGAGATCTTTGTCTCCTTTCTACTCCTGAATTTTCCTGCCTCAAACCTTTCTGCCAGCAAATGTAATTGCCACTATTATATCAATCCAATTATATCGGTTTAAACCTCTATTGGCTTGTGTTAGTTTTACTCTGTCTTTATCGAACCCCCGGCTAAATATCCGGTTGAAAAAGCTGCCTGCAAATTAAAACCGCCTGTGGGAGCATCTATATCAATAATTTCGCCACAAAAATACAAACCTTCGATAAGTTTAGATTCCATTGTTTTTTGATTAATTTCATCCGTGGCAATACCGCCCCTAGTAATAATTGCCTCTTTAAAATCTCTAGTCTTTACTATTTTAAATTTTGAGTCCGAAAAAGCGCTCAACATTTTTTCTCTTTCTGATTTACTTATCTGCGAACATTTTTTAGTTATATTAAGTCCGCAATAATTTATAAAAGGCTTTACCATTTGGATAGGTAACATATCTTGAAGAAAATCTTTAATTTGATACTGAGCAAAATTATTGATTTCTCTTAATAATCTTTGATTTAATTGCTCTAGCGAAAGCGCAGGTTTTAAATTTAACGATAAAAACATATTTTCATTATGAATCCTCTCGGATACCAATCTGCTTATTGTTAAAATTACAGGTCCTGTGGCTCCGAAGTTTGTAAACTTCATTTCACCAAATTCTTTTGCAATAATTTTATCCGACGCAATCAAGGATACTTCTATATTCTTTAATTTTAGACCTTGAAGTTCTTTTAGATACTCGCTCTCTAAAACCACGGGAACAAGCGAAGGAAGAGGCTCTTTTACAGTATGTCCAAAAGCTTTTGCAATCTTATATCCATCGCCTTCTGCCCCTGTAGAGGGATAAGAAGCGCCACCGCAGGCTATAATAATATTTTTTGCGACTATTAAACCATCGGCATATATATTAAATGTTTCGTTCTCATTTTTTTTGATTGATTTTACGCTACAGGAAGTCATAATTTTAGAAAATTTCTTGACATTTTTTACAAGAACGTCCACAATATCTTGAGACTTGCCACTTGTAGGAAAATATCTCCCACCTCTTTCGAGTTTACACGACACACCTACGTTTTCAAAAAATGAAATTGTATCCAAATTTGAAAAAACATTAAAACTATTATAAAGAAACTTACCATTGTGAAAACAATCTGTAAATTCTTTAATCGAAGCGCTGTTAGTTAAATTACATCTTCCCTTTCCAGTGATAGAAAGTTTTATTGCAGGACGAGACTTTTTTTCTAAAACTATTGTTTTTAGTCCTCGCTCACCGGCTTTTATAGCCGCCATCATACCGGCAGGACCGCACCCAATTACAACAACGTCATAGACATCATACATTTTCAATACTTTTTAATAAATCATCTATTGCAACTTCAAGCGTTGTTATATCGTTCGAGTCGTTAATAAAAGTAATGTCAGCCATATTTGCCGTTTTTCTTAACTGTTGACCAGAACCTTCTGTTTGAGATTCTATTTTTTCAAGCTCAATAAATTTTTCTAACGTTTGAGGATCTCCCGGTCTTTTTCTATTCTGCATTCTTTCAAAACGCACATCTTGAGGCGCATCAATATTTACCAAAACAAAATCTTTTCTTTCTTGAAGCGCTTTAACTTCGTCGGAATGTCTTATGGATGTTATACAATACTTTCCATCTAAATTAATTTTTTCTAAAACTTTTTTCGCAAGCACTCCATTACCATTTTTTCCTCTTAATTTCGTTCCAAATACTATAAGATTTTCTCTAACAGGTTCAATGCCCTCTTCTTTCATTACATCCCTTATAACATCAGACAGAGAAAAATGTTTGTATCCATATTTTTTAGAAATATACTCAGCTATCGTATCTTTACCGGAACAATAAGAGCCTGTTAAACCTATAATCATTTTATCGCCTCTAAAGAATTAGAGAACCTTTCTACTCATATTTTAACTATACATTTTTTTGCCAACCCTTGACCACATAATGGGGCATGGGCATCCTGTGAAAAAATATTGCAACCATTATAAAATCCAAAGTTTCTTTAAAAGCGCTGTTAAAATTTGAATAAAAACCAATGTTTTTAAGTCGTTTATAATCATGACGACAACCGCCACCTTTTTAATTTTTTACACATTACCGAAACATCATTGTACAAATATCAAAAAGTTTTTACAAAAAAATACGACCTCCTCTTACGAGAGATCGTTTAATTTTTTTCATTGCGGGGGCAGGATTTGAACCTGCGACCTTCAGGTTATGAGCCTGACGAGCTACCGGGCTGCTCCACCCCGCGACCACCCAGCTATCGTATTACTTTCTCATCTATTTGTCAAATTATCATTTTTCCTGTTTCTAATCTCAAACGGTTTCTACTGCTCAATAGACTCTATTCCAAGCTCGTACCCGAGCCTGTTCTTTACGTTCTCTTCTTCCTTGTTTCCAGCATCAAATATCGCCTGCAACGCTACATCGTGCAAACTGCGCTTCTCCCAATCCAAAATCGCACAAACCATATACTTGTCACACTCGTCACACTCGTGTATGTCAGACGCTCTAAAGTTGCTTACAGGCAACCTCTTTATCTTGCGCTCTAACGCCACTCGCCGCTTCTTTACTATCTCGTATATAAGTTCAACCATTAAATCGTAGGAACTAAGTTCCAAACTTTGTTCTAAGGAACTGTGTTCCGAACTTTGTTCCGAACTTTGCTCCGAGGGACCGTGTCCCCCGGGACTTTGTCTAGAGCTGTGTTCTAAACAGGATGTGTAGCTATCGCTTTCGATGGATCTTCAGAGATCAAAAGATTAGGTTTAATAAGAATTTTTTTGCCGGTTTTACAAAAACAGATATGCCTCTCAAAAGTTCAACAACTCCATGACAGCATTCTCTACTTTATTATAATCATCACATTTTACAAGACTTATTTTTGGCATTAACACTTTCCTGTGAAAACTACAATTATAGTCGACTAATTTATACTGAATGCGCCATTATAAGGATGTTTGGCTATACCTACGCTTGCGCAATTTCATTTTGCCTGTTCATTTTGACAGATATTATTTTTGAAACACCATGCTCTTCCATTGTTACACCGTAAAGAATGTCAGCTATTTCCATTGTCCGTTTGTTATGCGTTATAACCAAAAACTGCGTTTTTGTAGAAAATTCTTTAACCATAGCGTTATATCTGCCAACGTTTGCATCGTCTAACGAAGCATCAACTTCGTCTAAAATACAAAATGGCGACGGCTTAACCATAAAAAATGCAAACAATAAAGCAACAGCCGTTAAAGCCTTTTCTCCGCCAGAACATAGCGAAATATTTTGCAATTTCTTTCCCGGAGGCTGAGCATAAATGTCAATACCGCTTTCAAGCAAATTGTTTTCATCAGTAAGCATCAAATCCGCTTCCCCTCCACCAAAAAGTTTTTTATAAAGATCTTTAAAATTTTCTCTTACAGCGTCAAAAGTCTTTTTAAAATTTTCTACAGTGGACTGATTTATTTTCTTTATAACTTCATGCAAATCATCTTTAGCTTTCAACAAATCCTGTTGCTGCGTTAAAAGAAAATTACACCTCTGCTCCAACGCATCATATTCTTCTTGCGCAGCAAGATTAACAGAACCTAAAGATTCCATCTTTCTTTTTATCTTTGTAATTTCTTCATTATTTACTTCAATACTATCAAAATTATTTTTGATTTCTTCATAATTTTTACCATAAGTTTCTGCAAGCCTTTTCTCCAAATCATTTTTCTGATATTCAAAGTTCTTTAAATCAACCCGCATAGAATTTACTTCATTGTTTAATTCGCCAACTTTACCGCGCAAACTATGCCACTCGTTAGTTTTTGAATCTAATGCGTCCTGCAGCGTCTGCTTATCTGTCAACAAAACTTGTATTGCCACTTCTTTCTGCGCTTGATCTTCACATAACTGTTGTATTTTTACCGTCTCTGCCTCCTGCGAAGTAAGTAATTCTGAAAGTTTTTCGTTGTTCTCGGAAATTTTGCTCTCCGCGTATTGAATTTGTTGTTTTATGTTGGATATGTTATCAAGAAGATACTGCTGCCCTTTTTGCTTGTTTTCTACTTCGGCTACTTTTCTATCCCAATTACTTCTTGCATCCATCATTAGAGGAGATATAAGCTCCTCTTCTTTCCTTATAAAAAATATATCGCTTTCAATAATTTTTAATTCTTCGTAAAGATTGTTTTCTTCATTTGTATAATCTGCAAGTTTGGCTTCAAAAACAGATAATTTCTCGTTAAAAGACGCGAGGTCTGCGTTTTTGACGCTCACTTCCTTTTTATGTTTATTTATTTCCTCGATAATATTCTTTATATAGTTACTTTTTTCTTCAACTTGCGCATATTTCCCTTCAATCTGCGTTCTTATTTTTATTGAATCAAACCCAAATCTTTCTTTTTCAAGTCTGGCGTTAATTTGACGTTCGTCTATCTGTTCTATTTCGAACTGCGTTGAAGCGATATTTCGTTTAAGTTCTTCAGATTTTTCTTGCAGTTTTTTTATTTGTTCTTCAATCAAAACAGGTTTTTCAAAAGATATCTTTCCACCGCCCTGAACAACAACGTTCCCGTAAACTTTATTTCCGAAAACTAAAGTATTAGAACAAACAAAACGAACGATTTTTTCGTCCGCAGGATTATATCTTAAATATTTTATAAGTTCGGTATAACCTGAAGGAAAACCTACAATACTGTTTTGATGAGAATCTGAAATTTTTTCAGCAACTATAAAAGATAATCTGCTTAAACCATTTTCTTCCAAAAAGTTAATAGCCAGCTCGGCTTCTTTTGTTGTATCGCATACAAGATAATTTAATTTTTCGCCAAGAACCGAAGCTATAAGTTCGTCTTTATCATCATCTGCGTCTATCAAACTGCTTACTGGACCTCTTGCCAAATTTCCTAAATTTAAAACAGCTCTAATAGACGATCTTACAGGATCTCGCTGTTCAAATTCTTTTAAAGTGGCTATGCGGGATTCATTAGACGCAAGCAATTCTTTATATTGCAGTAAATGATTTTCTAAAGCTTTTACTTTCTCCTCGTTTTCTACAACTGTTTTATTTATTTCTTCTTTTTTTATTTCAAAAGATCGCAAAGACACATCCGCAGCTGTAAGTTCCGCTTCTATAAGAGCAATTTCCTGATTTGTGGGATCAACTTCGTTTTCAAGTCTTGCGATTATTCTCTGCAAGGAAGCAGTATCTGCGTCAAGGTGTATTCTTGTTTCAGAAAGTTCGGATTTTAAGTCAAGTTGTTGCTTTTTTTCTGATTCCAACTGCGAAAGTTTGGAGCGAATTGCATTCTCTCTCAACTCAAATTCTACGAGCTTAGCCTTTATTGAATTGTACTGCAGTTCTTTTTCTTTATATTCATTTTCAAGCCTATTGGCTGCATCAACTAAAGAACTATCGCCCGTATCTAAAGTTTTAAGCTGATATTCCATTTGAACAATTTTTTCACGATTTACAACAAGTTCTTGCTCTAGCTTCTCCTGTTCCGATTTTATTTCGGTTTCGCGCTGCATTGCATGTTGTATTATTTGATCAGCTACGCCTATCTGCATTTTTATTTCGCTTAAATCTCTGTTTGCGCTTACATACCGCTCATTTTTTTCATCCAATGCAAGACGCATATCTTGCGTTTCAACATCAAGCTGAGCCATAAAAGTGTTTGTAGATTCAAACTCTTTTATCTTTGGATCAAGATTCGTTTTTATCCTTGCTATTTCGTTGTTTCCGTGAGATATATGCTTAACCAAAGATGCTACTTCATATTGAGCAAGATCCTCTTGATATTTTTTATATTGTTTCGCTTTTTTTGCGGCTATATCTAAAGCGGTTATTTGTTGCTTATGAATTGCAAGCGCGTCAGACAAACGAGACATGTCTGAATCTATTTTTTCAAGTCTTCTTAACGTTTCTTCTCTTCTTGCTTTATATTTAGAAACAC
Source organism: Candidatus Endomicrobiellum pyrsonymphae (assembly GCF_020328025.1). Classification (NCBI taxonomy): domain Bacteria; kingdom Pseudomonadati; phylum Elusimicrobiota; class Endomicrobiia; order Endomicrobiales; family Endomicrobiaceae; genus Candidatus Endomicrobiellum; species Candidatus Endomicrobiellum pyrsonymphae. The sequence goes on from NZ_JAIXMZ010000047.1 coordinate 6,343, forward strand.
CAGCAGCTTCTTCAAAGAGTTCTCTTCTGTCTTCCGGTTTTGCGGTAGTTAAAAAATCGACTTTCCCCTGTTCTATTATTGAATAACCGTCAAAGCCTATACCGGTATCCAAAAACATATCCCTTATATCTTTAAGTCTGCACTGTGTTTTATTTACAAAATACTCGCTTTCACCACTTTTGAACAACCTTCTTGTTACAGTCACTTCAGAATAATCTATAGGCAATATATTTTGAGAATTATCAAAAGTTAAGGAAACTTCCGACATTCCTATGGCAGCCCTTGTCCGAGTACCTCCAAATATTACCTCCTGCATGTTGGAACTTCTCATTGACCTTGCTTTTTGTTCACCAAGGCACCAACGAATAGAATCTGATATATTAGATTTACCACAACCATTAGGACCTACAATACCAGAAATTCCGAGATCAAAATCCAATACTGTTCTATCGGCGAATGATTTAAAACCGCACACTTCTATTTTCTTTAAATGCACTATTTATTTCCCTTGCAAAAACTTAGTTTTTTTCAATATCTTCAGGAGAAAGACCTTCGTAAGCTCTATAGTCTTTCTTGATAAGCATCGATGTCTTTTTCTTTTTTATTATGTAAGTAAGCTTTAATCAGCGCAAAAGACGCGCAGGCAGCCACTGAAGCTAAAAACATCTTGTATAAAACATCATATAAAGAGTGTTCTTTTCAAACCGCCAATAGCCAGAATTGAATCTACAATGACCTCATTCGTCGTTATTAAGCGAAACTTCTACGTATCCATCGCTAGATGCTTCTATGCGTACTGCATAGTAACAACTATTAATTTTTTCGTATTCGCTTGGATAATCTATAACAATATAAGATTTAGGAAACAAAATTGACACAGTTTTTTTAGCTTTCTCTTCCACTGTTGTTTTCGATGTTAGCTCCTTTTTTGCAACAATTTTTTTAACAATCGCTTTCTTCTTTGTTTATTTAGTAGCCATTTCCCCACACCTCCAACAATTTTTGTAGTTACAAAACACTAATTTATATTATCTTTTGTCGTTACATGGTTAATCAACAACACTAAATAGCATAATTTTTTGAAATCTCATTCTACAATTTTTGTAGTTACAAAACAATATAAATTTTCAGATAATGACACATAACTAACTGGTTGATTATACCCATGTTATGCCTTCAACAATACTTCAATCTCTTTTATATCTTTTGCCACAACCTTGAGATAAGAATGGGACTTCATGTTTTTCAAATATCGTACCTGCCATCTCATTCACAATTTTGTGTATCCGGATTCATGCAATTTATACGCTAAATCAAATCCATTCATTTTATGCTTCATATCATGATAAACAACAATTTTAGTATCTTTGGAATACTTGTTTAACTCGTTTATTTTAACTACCGTTATTCTTGCCAAAATTCGGAACTAAAAAGTCGTATAAACTCGTCTTCCATTTTCTTTGACTGTGGTATTCTACACAATGTTGACTAAGAACTAAAAATTTTGTATGATGCACGACGTGGGCGTTGTTCTGCCACAAAATAAAAGGAGACGTTATAAAATGAAAGAGGGAACACATCCAAAATATGAAAAAAGCGAAGTGTCTTGCGCCTGCGGTTATACCTTTAAAACTCGTTCGACAAAACCTGTAATTAAGCTTGAAATTTGTTCTAATTGTCATCCGTTCTTCACGGGCAAACAGAAGCTTGTAGATACGGCTGGAAGGGTTGAAAAATTTCAGAAACGTTTTGCGAAAACAGATGGAAAGACTATAGTAAAAAAGAAAACTGAGAAAAAAGTTTCGTCGCCAAGAAAGACCTCGGGCAAGATTCTTACGACATCGCCTAAAAAAGCAAAAGTTGCTCCTAAGAAAGAAAAAGAAACAAAAGGTAAGTAGTTTTAAGATAATATTGTGGAAGAATCTCTATTGAATAAAGATTCTTCCATATTTTTTTGTGGATAATAAAAATTATGTTTTTAGAAAAATTAAAATCATTAAACAGTCAATTTGAAGAAGTCGAGAAAAAACTCAGCGATTTATCCGTTGTTGCTAATAAAGACGAGTACAGAGAACTCACAAAACAGCATTCGTATCTTCGTCCTCTTGCAGAAAAATATGTTGAGTATGCTAAATTATTGAATGATATAAAAGACGCTGAAGAATTAAAAGATTCTGAAGATACAGGGATTAGAGAAATGGCATTTGCAGAATACAGCGAGCTTATTGAAAAACAAGTAAAGATAGAAGCTAAAATAAAAGTTTTGCTTATACCGACAGATCCTCATGAAAGTAAGGATATTATTGTGGAAATTCGCGCCGGTACGGGTGGAGATGAAGCCGCATTATTTGTTGGCGACCTATATAGAATGTACACAAGATTTGCCGAGAGAAATGGTTGGAAACACGAAGTTTTAGATTCTAATCCAACTGGTCTTGGCGGCTTTAAAGAAGTTGTGTTTGAAGTAAATGGTGACAGAGTATGGCGCTATTTTAAATTTGAAAGAGGCGCACACAGAGTTCAGAGAGTTCCCGCAACGGAAGCGTCCGGAAGAGTTCATACGTCGGCAGTTACAGTAGCTGTTCTTCCTGAAGCGGAAGAAGTTGATGTCGAAATAAAGACAGAAGATTTAAGGATTGATACATATAGAGCTTCAGGCGCCGGTGGGCAACACGTTAATAAAACAGATTCTGCAATAAGAGTAACGCATTTGCCTACGGGACTTGTTGTTGCTTGCCAAGATGAAAGAAGCCAAATAAAAAACAGAGCAAAAGCGTTTAAAGTTTTAAGAGCAAAACTTTACGAACAAAAAGTGTTGGAACATGAAAAAGCGCTTTCCGATGAGAGAAAACAGCAGGTTGGTTCCGGAGACAGATCCGAAAAAATAAGAACGTATAATTTCCCTCAAAATAGAATTACAGATCATAGAATAGGCTACAGCGTTTATAATATTACCGAAGTTATGGATGGCGATTTGTCTGAACTTGTAAATAAATTAATTGAAGCTGATGTTGAAGCTAAACTCAAAGATAATTTTTAAATGCTTACCGGTGAAAGTGTTTATACTTTATTAAAAGCGGCAGAAAAATTTTTAAATTCAAAAGGACTTACTGATTCTAAGGCTGATTCAGAAGTCCTTTTAAGTTTTGTACTGCAGATTAAACGATCCAAACTGCATCTTATAAGAGATCAAAAACTCACAGACAAACAAATATCGCAGTATAAAGAACATATTTTAAGACGTTCTCAGAGAGAACCTGCGGCGTATATAACAGGATTTGCAGGTTTTATGGATTTTGAATTTAAAATAAATAGAAACGTTTTAATACCAAGACCCGAAACCGAACTTCTAGTTGAAGTTGCGTTAAGTGTAGCGAAAAAAGAAAATAAAAAATCAGTATTGGATTTGTGTACAGGCTCAGGATGTATCGCTATAAGTTTATCCAAACTTGGCGCGTTTGACAATGTTACAGCTTTAGATATAAGTAAAAACGCGTTAAATATTGCAAAAGAAAATGCCAAAATTAATAACGCTACAGATATAGATTTTATTGAAAGCGATATTTTTGATAGTATAGGTGATAGAAAATTTGATATTATTGTTTCAAATCCTCCCTATATTTCAGAAACTGAATATAGCGCTTTAGAACCGGAACTTGAGTACGAACCAAGAATTGCTTTAACTGCGAAAGATGGCGGATTATTTTTTTATAACGAGATAGGCAGCAGAGCTTTAAATTATTTAAACAACGACGGAGTCGTACTTATTGAATTAAATGCAAATAAATTTGACGAAATAAGGCAAATTTTTTTAGATAACAATTATAAAGAAATTGAAATTATTAACGATTATGCCAATCTTCCTAGAATTTTAAAAGCAAAAATATTTAAATAATCAGCGCATTGAATTTGCCTTGCCCGTGGTATATTGATACAATGTGGATTATAATATACAATGCTATTGTGAGTGACGGTAAATAAAGTGTGTATGAATAATAGTAAAGAAGATATGATAATT